>SFOF01000195.1 GCA_004552515.1 Clostridiales bacterium | reverse complement strand
CTGGGCGGTCAACGAGGAAAAATTCCCGCACGGCCTGAAGCCGCTCGTCGATAAGGCGCGCGGCTATGGGATCGAGCTGGGGCTGTGGTTTTCGCCCGATTCCACCGACGATTTCGCCCACTGGCGGCGCGACGCGGACACGCTGCTCGGCCTGTGGCGGCAGGAGGGCGTGCGCCATTTCAAGCTGGACGGCGTGAACATCCGCTCCAAGAGGGGCGAGGCCAACTATCTGCGTCTGCTGGAGGCGGTTACGGCGGAGAGCGGCGGCGCGATTTCGGTCAATCAGGACGTGACCGCGCAGGTTCGGCTGGGCGCTCTGTACTTCAAGCAGTACGGCAATCTGTTCGTCGAGAACCGCTATACCGACACCTGCGCCTATTATCCGCACGCCACGCTGAAAAACGTCTGGACGCTCAGCCGCCTGCTGCCGCCGGGCAAGCTGCAATTCGAGGCGCTCAATCCGCGCCGGAACACGCAGCTCTATGCGCCCGGCGACGAGTTTGCGCCCGATTATTACGATATGGACTATCTCTTCGCCGCGGTGATGACGGCCAGCCCGCTGATCTGGATGGAGATGAGTCATCTGAACGAGGAGGACAGCCGCCGCCTGAAGGCGATCATCGCCGTCTACCGCGCGCATCGGGACGATTTCGCGTCCGGCGATATTGCGCCCATCGGCGAGGAGCCGGACGGCCAGAGTTTGACCGGCTTCAAGATTGACTGCGGCGGGCGCGGCTATCTGCTGTTGTTCCGCGAATCGACCGACCGCGACGCGTTCGCGCTGCCCGAAGAGCTTGTGGGCGCGCAGATGAGTCTGCTCTGCTCGAACGCGGATATAGAGCTGAACGCGGACAGCGTGAGGCTGGGTAAGCGGCGCGCCTATGCGCTGATTGAATGGACAAAGGGAGGACAGGAAAAATGCTCGGAGTGATTGACCGCAAGGCGGAGGAACTGAAAAACAAAATCATGACGGCCAGGAGCGCCTGGAACGGCGCGGGCACGGCCTACTACGTCTCAAACGACGGAAACGACGCCGCGGACGGCACGACGCCGGGCACGGCCTGGAAAACGCTCGAGCGCGTGAACACCTTCGGCGGCTATAAGAATGGCGACTGGGTGCTGTTTGAGCGCGGCGGCGAATGGCGCGGCCAGCTCAACGCGCAGGGCGGCGTGCGCTATTCGGCCTACGGCGCGGGCGACAAGCCGATCATCACCGGCTCGGACAAGAATTACGCCGTCGCGTCCGAATGGACGGAGACGGATGTGAAGAACGTCTGGAAGAACGCGCTCGTCAAGACCAACGACGTGGGTCTGGTCGTGTTCAATCACGGCGAAAAATGGAGCTATAAGATGGTCGTGGGAATCGACGGCTTTGAGGGCCGCATCGATCAGATGACGCAGGATCTTCAGATGTATCACTCGCTGGACGATCAGCACGTCTATCTCTATTCAGACGCGGGCAACCCCGGCGAGCGCTTTGATGCCATCGAGATGGCCGAAAAGCGCCATGTGGTGACCGTGGAGGGCGACGACGTGCTGATCGACAACCTCTTCATACGCTACGGCGGCTCGCACGGCATTGGCACGATGAACCGAAACGGCCTGACGGTTAAAAACTGCGTGCTTGCCTGGATCGGCGGTTCGCTTCAGGGCGTGGATCCTCAGGCGCGCACCCGCTCGACCACGCGCTATGGCAACGCGATCGAAATCTACATCGCCTGCCGCGACTACACGGTGGAAAACTGCTATATCTATCAGATTTACGACGCGGCCATCACGCATCAGTTCAAGAACCTCAATCCCGAAACGGTGCGCCACGAAAATGTGCTGTATAAGGACAATCTGATCGAAAAATGCACCTATTCCATCGAGTATTTCCTCGATCAGGAGAACGCGCCCGATCAGATCATGAAAAACATCGAGATGACCGGCAACATCTGCCGTCTGGCCGGCTGCGGCTTTGGCGATCAGCGCCCGGACAAGACGCAGGCCTCGCACATCAAGAGCTGGGACAGCCATGCCAACCGCGCCGAAAACTTCCGCATCCACGGCAATATTTTCGATCGCGGCCGCTATATGGTCATGCACTGCGCCGCCGGACGCGAGGAATGGATGCCCGAGGTGTACGACAACCTGTTCGTGCAGTGGGAGGGCGGCGATTTCGGCCGTTTCGGCGTAACGCCCAATGCGCTGCGCCCCTTTGACAGCGCGCTGATGAATGACGCGCGCCTCACGGACAACGCGCTGTGCATCGTCAAAAAGGACTGAGGGCGGGCATTGACAGCGTGCGCGATCTCTGGTAAAATGACGGCGTGCGGGGGCGGAAAATCGTCGGCCGCGCGCCGTTTTTGCATTGCACTATGAGGAGGATAACGCCATGAAGGAAACACTGCGCGCCGCGGTCGTCGGCCTTGGCTCCCGCGGACTGAGTCTGCTCAAGACCATCCAGTCGGTTAAGGATCTGAACATTGTGGCCGTCTGCGACATTATGGAGGATCGCCTGAAGGCCGGCGTGGATGAGATGCGCGCGCTGGGCGTGGAGGCGCAGGGCTATACGGACTACCGGCGCATCATCGAGCGCGGCGATATTGATCTGGTCTATGTCGTCACCAACTGGATCACGCACTGGGAAATCTGCATTGACTTTATGAACGCGGGCATTTACACCGCCGCCGAGGTGTGCGGCGCGGCCAGTCTGGACGAGTGCTGGGAGCTGGTGCACACCTATGAGCGCACGAAAACGCCCATGATGCTGCTGGAGAACTGCTGCTATGGCCGCAATGAGCTGGCCGTGCTCAACATGGTGCGGCAGGGCGTGTTCGGCAGGGTGGTGTATACCGAGGCGGGCTACTGCCACGATCTGCGCGCGCACGTCGCGGACATGACGCACCAGCGCTGCAACAGCAATTTCCTGCGCAACGGCGATCTGTATCCCACCCACGGCGCGCTGCCCATGGGCAAGATCCTGAACATCAACAACGGCAACCGCTTCGTGAGCCTTGTGTCGATGTCCACGCCGGCCTATGGCGTGCAGGATTATCTCCAGCGCCACAACCCCGAGCATCCTCTGGCTGATGCGCGCGAAAAGAACTATGCCTGCGGCGATGTGACCACCAGCCTCATCAAGTGCGCGGGCGGCGAGGTCATGATGCTGCGCCACAACATCACGCTGCCGCGCCCCTACAGCCGCGCCAATCTCGTGCAGGGCACGCGCGCCATTTACAGCGAGGACAAGGGCGGCGTGAATATCGACGACGTTTTCGAGCACGGCCATTGGGAGCCGATGGAGGAAATCTACAAAAAATACGATCATCCGCTCTGGCAGAACTATGATCCCTCCGCCAGCGACGGCCACGGCGGCATGGACTATCTGGTCATGGCGGCCTTTGCCGACGCGGCGCGCAGCCGCACTCAGCCGCCCATCGACGTTTACGACGCGGCGACGTACATGGCGATCACCGCCCTGAGCGAGCAGTCGGTCGCCATGGGCGGGCTGCCGCAGGCGTTCCCGGACTTTACGCACGGCAAGTGGACGAGCGGCCGCAGGCCATGCGGCGGCGCGTACTGCCTGGATCGGGACGGCGTTTTCTAATCGAATATGAAAAAGGCGCGTCGGAAATCAATCCGGCGCGCCTTTGAAGAGTGTGAGACAGGATTTTGGAGCTGTTTACAGGCTGTGCGCTGTGCGCAGTATGACCTCCTCCTGCATTTCAGGTGTGAGCCGGACAAAATAATCGCTGTAGCCGCCAATGCGCACCACCAGATCCTGATAGGCCTCGGGATGACGGCGCGCATCCTTCAGCGTCTCCTGATCGACGACGTTGATCTGGATTTCAAAGCCGCCGCGCAGAAGATACGTTTTGACGAGCGCCATGAGCGTGTCCACAGACTGTGCGCCCAGAGACGATTTGAGAAACTTCATGTTTACGGCCACGCCGCCGATCAGCTCCCTGTGGCTCCACTTGGTCGAGGACAGGATCGAGGCGGTCGGCCCGTGCTTTTCACGTCCCTGGCAGGGGCCGGAGCCGTCGCCCAGCGGGAAGCGCGCTTTGCGGCCGTCGGGCGTCGCGCCGGTCGTAACGCCGAAGCGCTCGTGCATGATCCAGCAGAACACGCTGGGGATGAGCCGTCCGTTGGGCAGCATGGGCGTATATTTTCGGCATTCGGAGACGATGTGCTCGACAAGTCGCGTAAACAGACCGTCTATCTCGTCGTTGTCGTTGCCATATTTGGGAATCGTCTCGAGAATTTCGTGCTGGAGCGCTTCGTGACCGGCGAAATCCGCGTCCAGTATGCGCTTGAATTCGGCCAGCGTCAGGCGGCGCTGTCTGTAGACCAGCTCGTTGATCGCATAGAGCGAATCGACCAGATTGGCCATGCCGACGAAAGAGGGCATGATCCAGTTGTACCGCGCGCCGCCGCGTTCAATG
>SFOF01000194.1 GCA_004552515.1 Clostridiales bacterium | reverse complement strand
CGCCTGGGAAACCGTCATGCCGGTCACGTCCGGCACGCTGAGCGTCCGCGCGCTTACGTCCTTTTCCGTTTTGCGCGGCACGCCCAGATAGGCCAGCGTCTTTTCGAGAATGTCCCGCGCGAACGGCGCCGCCGTCACCGAGCCGAAATCGGGACGGCGATCGGCCTCGTCCACGATAAACAGCACCGCCACGCGCGGCTCGTCGATCGGCGCAAAGCCGATGAACGACCCGATATGTGTGCCGCTGGACACCACGCCGTCCACATAGACCTGCGCCGTGCCGGTCTTGCCGCCGATGCGGTAGCCGTCGATGTGCGCGTTTCGGCCGCCGCCCTCCTCAACCACGCCCTCGAGCAGATCGCGCATGGTCGCGGAGGTCTTTTCAGAGATGGGCGTCGAGACGACCTCCGGCTCGCGCCTTTCGATGATCTCGCCATTCGCGTCGGCGATTTCGGAGACGACGTAGGGCTTCATGAGCCGCCCGCCGTTGACCGCCGCGCTGGCCGCCGTGATGAGCTGTATCGGCGTAACGGCGATCGACTGGCCGAAGCCGATGCGCGCCATATCCACGCGCTTGACGCGTTCCCGCGCGATCATGATGCCGTTGCCCTCGCCCGCGATGTCCACGCCCGTGGGCGAACCCACGCCGTACTTTGCCATGTAATCGTAAAACCGATCCACGCCGATGCGCAGCCCCAGCTCGACGAACACGGGATTGCAGGAGTTTTGAAGCCCCTGCCGCATGGTTTCCGCGCCGTGCGGGTTGCCCCAGCAGCGCACCGTGCTGCCGTCGATGGTGATTTTGCCGCTGCAATAGAAGCCCTCGTTCACGTTTGTCACGCCCAGATCGAGCGCGATGGACGAGGTGAGGATCTTGAATGTGGAGCCAGGCTCGTACGCGTCGGTCACCAGCCGGTTGCGCATGAGCGCCGTCAGGCTGGACACGTCGTTTCTCGGCGGATCGTTGGGATCGTAATCGGGCTTGCAGCACAGCGCCAGTATCTCGCCGGTCTGCGGATTCATGACGATCACGCGCACGCCCCTGGCGTTGTTGACCTCCATGGCCTCGCGCGCGGCCTGCTCGGCATAGCTCTGGATGACGTAATCGATCGTCAGCCTGGCCGTGCCGCCATCGACCGCAGCCACATAGCTCTGCGTGCCGCCCTCCAGCGTGCGCCCCTTGCCGTCGATCTCGCTGAGCACCGCGCCCTCGCGCCCCGCCAGATATTTGTCCAGCGATTTTTCCAGCCCCGACTGTCCCACGCCGTCTATGGTCGTCAGCCCCAGCAGCTGCGCGGCGAACTGCCCCATCGGATAATAGCGGCTGGCGTCCTCCTCGAGATACAGTCCGTCCAGCAGCTTGCTCTTCGCCTTTTTCGCCGCCGCGGTCATGCTCTTGAGCGTCTGCGCCGTCTCTTTGTCCAGCTTGCGCCTGAGGATAACGCTGCCCTTCGTGCGGTCTGAAATCTTCTGAAGGACGGTTTTCTCGTCCATGTCGAGCGTCGAGGCGACCGCATGGGCGAAGGCCTGCGCATCCGCGATCTTCCTCGGCGACGCGCAGGCCGTATAGGAGGTCGCGCTGACCGCCAGCGCCGTGCCGTTCCGATCGACAATCGCGCCGCGCTGCGGCTTGACCGCCGCCTCGCTCGTCCACTGCCGCTGTGCCCGCGCCTGCAATTCCTGCGCGCGCACCACCTGCAAATTGACCAGCTGCGCCGACACGGCCAGCGCAACCGCCGTAAAAACCGCCATGCAGATGACGATTCGCTTTCGTATGACGGAGCCGGTTGCAATCACGCCCCATCACCCCCTGCGCTTTCGTCAGGGCGTACCGGTCAAACGGGAATCGCACACGACCACCGCCGCGTCCTCCTGCCCGGAGACGACGCAGATGCGGTCGTCCGTGGGATAGCTCATGCCCAGCCGGCCGGTGGCCTCGTCGCGCACGCGGGCGGGATCCAGGCGCGCGGCCAGCTGAATATTCAGCTGCTGAGATGTGCGCTGCTCCTCCGCGATGGCGTTCATCAGCCGGTCGATTTCCTTCGCGCCGGCCGAAACGGCGGCCAGACGGCTGATATAGACGAACAGACACGCCACCAGCAGCGCAAGCGGCGCAATCAGCCGTCCCAGCTGTCTGCGGCTGCGCGCGCGGCTGTTTACGCCCCGGCGCGCCCGTTCCCGATAGACCATGTCAGCGCCTGCTGTCGTCATGTATATTCATCCTCCCTTCCCGTCAGAACGCCGCTACACCGGCGCGTGATAATATTGCCCGTTGACATAATTGAGCAGGCCGTCGATCGACTGCTCGGACACGTCGGACTCGCGCACATAGCGCTCCTCGTCCCAGATTTCGAGATAGCCGCCCATGCCGACGAAGCGGATCGCCTTGTCCATGCCCACCTTGGCGCGCAGCGTGGCGGGCAGCAGCACGCGGCCCTGATTGTCCAGCTCGCAGCCGGAAAACGAATTGCCGGTGATCAGGCGCACATAGCGCGTGCCCATGATGTCCGATTCCGGAATTTTGGCCAGCTGCTCGCATTTTTCATTCCACTTGGCCTTCGGATAGAGCGCAATGGCGGCGAACTGATTGTTGAGGCCGATGGTAAAGCCCTCCGCCAGCGCTTCCCTGAACGCGGCGGGTATGGTGACGCGGCCCTTGGGATCAATTGTATGCGCAAAATTGCCCGCAAATGCAACGCCTGCCATCGCCCCCACCCCCCAGCTTTCAGTCTGATCCACATTATACCACATTCATCCCCAATTTGCCACTGTTCCCCTAAAATTTTATAAAAATTGTCATATCTCTGAAGCAAAGCACAGGCGTTCGGGCACGAGCCGTTTCGCGCCCCAATGGCTGCATATTTCGCCGTATTTATGCTGAATTTTGAATATTCAATGAATATTAATGCAATCCATGCCGCCGCGAACGACAACCCTTCCCCCTGCGCGGCGGCCGCTAAAAAAGGGACGGCGCTCCACCGGCGCAAAATTCGCCCGTAGGAAGCGCAGCCAGCCCTCCGCCGTCCGCCGCGGCGGCGCTTTTATTTCGCGCAGCGCCGCGGCATTTAAGCGAAATCAGGGCCGCTCTCCCACCGCGCCGAAAGCGCGCTTTCGACAGTGTGCCCCGCAGCGGCGCGCGTCATGCCCGGCTTTTTCGCCTTTTGGGTGGCCAAAACGCGGCGATTTTCGCAAAAAGCAGGCTGATTTTCGCGCGCCGAAAAGTTTTTTCGACCGTCTTCCCTTTTGGGGCAATAAAAAAAACGCCTGCGGGCGGATGCTCGCAAGACGTTCGATATGCTGTTTTGTTCAGTCCTCCGGCAGGCGATAGAGCTTGAAGCCCAGCCCGTCGCAGGACGCCTGATGGAAGCGGATCCCTTCATACAGGCCGCGGAAAGCGCTCCTGAGCGCCGCGCCGTGCAGATGACCATAGACCAGATCGCGCACGCCGTATTGCTTCAAAAGCGCGACCCACTCGGTGTCGCGGCAGGCGTCGGTCAGCGGCGGATAGTGCATCATGGCGATGATCGGCCGTCCCTCGGCCCTGCGCTGCGCCTGAGAAAGCGCCATGTCCATGCGCAGCAGCTCGCGGCGATAAATGCGCTGATCGTCCTCGGTAGTCTGCTCGCCGGGCAGCGTCCAGCCGCGCGTGCCGCAAAAGACGTAATCATCCAGCGCAACGCAGTCGTTCTGAATGGCGTACATCCCCTCGGGCAGCGCGGCGCGCACGCGCCCTATGCCGCTCCACCAGAAATCGTGATTGCCGCGCAGTATGATCTTGCGCCCGGGCAGCGCGCCCACCGCCTGCAAATCGGGCTTCGCGTCCTCCAGGCTCATCGCCCAGCTGAGATCGCCCGGCAGCAGCACAATGTCGCGCGCGGTCACGCGGTCATTCCAGTCGGCGCTGATCTTTTCGAAATGATCCTTCCAGTGCTCGCCGAAAACGTCCATGGGCTTCGTATCGCCGCCCGGCAGGTGCAGATCGGAAATCGCAAAGACCGCCATTCTGCTCCCCCTTCCGTTCGTCAATCGCGCCCTTCATTTCAGCAGGCCTCTTATTCGTCCATCTCGTCGTCGTCGTCCCTGTCCTCGTCCTCAGCCAGGGCTTCCTTGCTGACGACGTCGCCGTCCTCTTCTTCTTCCTCTTCCTCGTCGTCCTTGAACTCGCCCTCGGCGTCGAACTGGCTGGCCATGTCGTCGTCCACGATGTCCAGCTCAATTTCATCCATCGTGCTGACGCTGTCGATCTCGATGTTCGCGCTCTCCGGCCCGATCGAATCGTCGCTGTTGGTCGAGGAGCGGCGGTTCATTTCCTTCAGGCAGAACATACACAGATCGCTGCCCGCAACCGCCGGATGCTCGCCGCACTCGGAGCACATCTCGAGCGTGTCAACCGCGTCGTGTTCGCCCTTCACTTCCTTGCGGCAGACCGTGC
>SFOF01000193.1 GCA_004552515.1 Clostridiales bacterium | reverse complement strand
CATCGCGCAGGCCGCGAACGTGCCCATGCGCCTGTTCAACCTGAGCATCGGCGGCTGCCCGCTCTCCAAGCACTACCGCATGATGAAGAGCGGCGATGAAGCCTACGCCTTCCACTTCGACAGCATGAACACCGGCGTTACCATGTCGCTGCAAAAGGCGCTCGCCAACGACGACTGGGATATCGTCACGCTCCAGCAGGTGAGCCACTGTGCCCCGCGCTACGACACCTATCAGCCCTATCTGAACGAATTCGCCGCGTTCGTGCGCTCCTATGTGCCCAAAGCACGCGTCTATATGCACCAGACCTGGGCCTACGAGCAGGGCAGCGCCCGCCTCACACAGGAGCTGGGCTACCGCGATCAGGCGGATATGTTTGCCGACGTGAAGGCCGCCTATGAGCAGGCCGCGCGCGATATTCACGCCTCCGGCATTATCCCCAGCGGCGAGATGATGCAGCGCCTGATCAAAAACGGCTTCGCGCCGGTGCATCGCGACACGTTCCATGCGCATTTCGGCTATGGCCGCTATGCCCTCGCCGCACTGTGGTTCGATCTGCTGACCGGCTGCGACGTGCGCGGCAACGCCTTCCGCGCGCTGGACGTGCCCTCGGAGGGCGTCGATTTCGCGCTGATCCAGCGCCTGGCGCACGAGCTGGCGAACGAATACCGCGCCTGATTAAGAAAATAAGCCGCACAACGCATAAAAAGCCGCCGATTCATCCGAAAAAACGCATTTCGGGCGAACCGGCGGCTTCTTCACGCCGGCCTGAAGCGGCTGGGCAGCTCGCCCGTTTCCCGCTTGAACAGCCGGCAGAAATGTGCCGCGTCGTAAAAGCCCATGACGACGGCCACCTGCTCGACGGTGTAAAGGCCGCTCGAAAGCAGATCGCGGCTCTTGCCAAGTCTCAACCGCATATGATACGCCGCAGGCGAAAGGCCCACCTCGCTCTTGAAGCGCCGAAAGAACGTCGAACGGCTCATGTAGCACATCGCGGCCAGCGCGTCCATATCCAGTCTGTCCGTCAGGTTGTTCTCGATCTGCCACAGCGCCGGCGCGATGGAATCCGCGCAGCCCGCGGCCGCCTCCATCGCATGCTGCGTAAAGAGCCGGCAGAGCAGCGCCAGCAGCGTGCCCTTCGCCCTCAGCAGCGCATAGCCGCCCTTGAGATAATCGTCATAGATCGCCTGCAAATCCCGCCGGTATGCGCCGTCCTCGTCGCGCACGATGAACGGCACGCTGTCCAGCACGATCTCGCGCATCGCCGCGTCGCGCAGATAGAACAGCACGTTCAGCCCCTCCGCGCCCGTCTCCGATTCCGCGCGCGTGTCATAGGACGTGTGCGCCGGCATGACCAGAACATCGCCCGAGCGAATGGACAAAAGCGGTTTCCCGTCCACGAAATAAGATCTCTCGCCCGAAAGACAGGCGTGGATCTGTGTATGCGGCCGATTGCGGATGCGGATTGTCTCGCCCAACTCCGAACGGATTGTACCGCATACGACGCCCGTCACAACGACGTCGCCCGCCGCCGCGTCGCACAGCGCGTTCCTGTTCACAGTGCTCCCTCCTCCTCCGATTGACACGATTATACAATTTCACGATACAATTCTATCTGTCCATATCAGCCGCGTCAAGTTATCATAGTGTTATGGAGCACTCAGCTTTCAAAGGAGGAACTATTCATGGTCTATCGCATAGGACTCATCGGCGTGGGCGGCATCATGAACGGCGCGCACATTCCCGGCTATCTGACTTCGCAGCGGGCGAAAATCACCGCCCTGTGCGACACGAACCCCCTGGCGCTTGAAAGGGCGCGCGTGAAGCTCTCTCTGGATGAGAGCGCCTGCTTTGCCGATTATCGCGATCTGGTGGCCAGCGGTCTGGTCGACGCCGTGGATATCGCCACGCCCGATTATATGCACTGCCCCATTGCCGCGGAAGCCGCGGCGCGCAATCTGCCCTTCAGCGTCGAAAAGCCAATGGGCATGAATTATGCCGAGGTCAAGGCTGTCTGCGACGCGGCCAAAGCGCGCGGCCTGTCCGGTCACGTCTGCTTTTCCTGGCATTACCGCCCCTACGTCCGGCTGATGAGGGAAAAAATCGCGTCGGGCGCGCTGGGCGAGCTGTACCACATCTACATCCGCTGCATCAAAGACAGCGGTCTGTGGGAAGGCCGCCGGCTCGAATGGCGCTTCGACGAGCGCTATTCCGCCTCGGGCGTTATGGGCGATCTGTCGTCGCATATGTTTGACATCGCGCGCTTCGCCGGCCGCGAATTCGTCGAGCTTAGCGCCGATGCGGGCATATTCGTGACCGAGCGGCAGGAGGAGCACGGCGAGCGCCTGCGCCCCGTGACCACATGGGACTGGTGCAACGTGCTGGCGCGCATGGAAGGCGGCGTCAACGCCACATTCCAGATTTCGCGCACGACGCACGGCGTTAAGGACTGGATGCAGGTGGAATTTTACGGTTCAAAGGGACGGCTTTCCTACGTCTGCCGAAACGGCGAACCGCAGAAGCTGATCATGCAGACTGACGGCGAGCCGGTCGAGCTGATCCCTGATGCGCGCTATGACGCGGTTCAGTCCGAGGGCTTTATCAACATCATTGACGGCACGACCGACGGCCTTGAACCGACGCTGGACGAAGGTCTGCGCGCACAGGCGGCGCTCGACGCGGCCTATCGCGCCGTAAAGGAGCACCGCTGGGTCAAAATCAGCGAAATCACCGGAAAGGAGTGAGCGCCATGAAAATGGGCGTCTTTGTGCGTCCGCAGGACATGAACCGGCTGGACGAAGCCTTTGCGCCGCTGCGGGACGCGGGCTTCACCGCCTGTCAGCTGGGCTATAAGCCGGAGGTCTTTCGCCGCGAGGACGCGCAGGCCATCCGCGCCGCCGCCGATCGAAACGGCATTGAAATCAGCGCGCATTTCGTCGGCTACCGCGACGGCTTTTCCGTCTATGATCTGCGCGACGCGTTCCTATTCGACGGCCTGACCGCCCCGACGTTCCGCGCACAGCGGCTGGAATACCTCATGCGCGGCGCGGAGTTCGTCTCCTGGCTGGGCATTACCGACATGATCATCCATGCCGGCTTTATTCCAAACAATCCCTTCGATCCCGATTACGCCGCGCTGGTCGGCTGCATACGGCTGCTTGGCGAGCGCGCTAAAGCGCTTGGCGTGAACATCCTCTTTGAAACGGGCGCGGAATCGCCGGTCAGCCTGCTGCGGCTCATCCGCGACGCGGGAACGGGCAATCTCTACGTCAACTTTGACACCGGCAACGCCATTCTGTACGGCTTCACCGACCCCGTGGCCGCGCTCTATACGATCGGCGATTATGTGCGCAACATTCACGTCAAGGACGGTATGCCGCCCACCGACTGCGATCATCTCGGCCGCGAAACGGCCATGGGCGACGGGCTGGTCGACTTTAAGCGCATCGCCGCGCGGCTGAAGGCGCTGGGTTACGACCGCTTCCTCATCATCGAACGCGAGCTGGGCGGCGACCGCCAGCGCGAGGATATTCTGCACGCCAAGGCAATGCTCGAAGAACTCTTTGACCTGTAACGCGCCTTTCCTCCCCCTGAGCGCACAGCTCGGGGGATTTTTCGTTTTGCCGTCTAAATTTTGGCCGCGCCGTATTGACAATCCGCGCGCCATCGGATATAATCCCCTTGCATTTCAATCGCGGCAAAGGAGGCGTTTTTCATGGCTGTTTCGTATGCGCAGTTTCTCAAATCCGGAATCGATCTGTCTCCGCTCGGCGCGCTGCCGGCCAATCGCGATGACGCTTACGACTGCACGCCCAAGGGCGCGCGGATATTCGCAAGGGCCGGCGTGGACGGGATCCACTTCTGCTTCGTGCGCGGCTTTGGAGAGACGGTGTTCGCCGTCAGCCCGATGAACGGCGCGACCGATACCGTGCATCCCGTCGCCGCGAATTTCGAGGATTTCCTGCGGTTGCTGCTCTCCTGCGGCGATACCGCGCCCCTCGAGCAGGCCTGGCAGTGGAACGAGGCGCAGTTCGACGCGTTCCTGCGCGACAATCCGCCGACCGACGAACAGAATGCCGTGCTCGACCGGCTGCGCGCGCTGCCGCTCGAGCCGATGCCCGCGCCCTGGGTCTACATCCACGCCCTGCAAGCCGATTTTGACGATACCCCCGTCCGCCGCGCCGGGGAAGAAGCGCCCGCGCCCGAAAAGCCTGACAAATGGGCGGTGTATTTCTAGGGCGGCTTCTGGCAACATCGCGGCCGCGACCATGCCGGACGGGAGCTTCCGCTCAACCGGCGCTTTTCGTGGGGCGGCGAGGAATGGCTCATTCCCGCCGCGTATGTGTGCGGACGCGGCATGGTGATCGATCTGTGCCGCCGCGTCGAGCCGGAGCGGCTCCGCGCGTTTATCGACAAGTGGGATCTGGAAGCCGAAGACGAGCTGCATCC
>SFOF01000192.1 GCA_004552515.1 Clostridiales bacterium | reverse complement strand
CTTTTTGCGTGGGCAGTTTTGTCGGCGAGGATTGCCTGGAAGCAAAGAGCGCCGCGCATTGGGCGAAGAAGCGGGCGGCAGGGGGGAGAGCCTCGCTTGAGAGGAGTATGCGCCGTGCGGCTTCAGAACGCGCAGGTTTTATGTTCTATGGCCGCCATAACGTTGATATGCGGGCGGAGATTTGAGCGCCGTACTTTCGCAAAAATACGGTTACATTGGAGCGGTTATCCCGTGAGCGGTCTTGCCGGCGGTTTGACCGGCGCACGTTCAGTTCCGCAGCCGGAAGCTGACGGCTGAAGCGGCGATCGACTGTATCGCGCGGCATGAGAAAAGCCGTTTTCCTCAAATGTGTTGGGAAAACGGCTTTTGGATGCTCAGTTTTGAACGAGTGGATTGCGCTGAGGCATGAACGCTGGCGGAACGAGCAGGCGATAGGCGCGGCGAAGCTGCATACTAAGCAGCATGCACCGATGCGAATTGCGCGGCTTCAAAACGCGGGACGCTGCGATCGACCTGATGCGCGGCGATATGAAAAAAGCCGCTTTTCTCGAAGAGGGGGAAAAACGGCTTTTGCGTTCTCAGCCCTTACGGGTGAAACGGCTTTCCTCAAACAGACCGATCAGATGGCGGCCGATGCCGCACAGCTGCCGGAGCGCGCCGTCCTTGAGCGCGTCGGGCAGGGGACGGACAAAGGCGGGCGCTTCAAACGTCAGATCTCCGCGATAATCCGCGTCCGCGAGCGCGCGCATGACTTTTTCCCAGTCGATTGCGCCGTAATAGGGCGCGGTGTGCGTGTCGCTTATGCCGTCGCCGTCCTGCACATGCAGCGCTTTGAGCCGCCGCCCCAGCGCCAGTATGCCCGCGCGCTGATCGATATGCGCGACGTGCGCGTGGCCTGTGTCCCAGCACGCGCCGAAGAGCGGCGTGTTCAGCGCGTCGATGAGCGCGATGTGACGCTCGAGTACGGCGGTCAGCTCGTCCGGCTTGAACGTGTTCTCCAGCGCGATTTCGACGTTCAGCCGCGCGGCGGACTCACACAATTCCATAAAGAACGCCCGATTGCGCTCGAAGAGCCGCGACGCGTCGTCGGTTTTTCCGGCGTGAAACACCACGCGCGGGATCTTCAGCAGCGACGCGGCCTCCAGCTGCCGGACGGCCATGGCGAGTTCGGCGGGAACGTCTCCGTCCAGATCGATGCGCTTTGAGCCGTGCGCCTGATTAAAGGGCAGATGAAGCGCTTCGGCGTCCTGGCCAACCCGCTCGATCCAGCCGCGCCAGTCCCGCCCCGAAAAGGGGAGCGCGCGGCGCGCGTCGGCATGATTGACCAGATTCAGATCGGCGCAGTCGAAGCCGGCGGCCCGGACGCGCGCCATGGCCGGACGCAGATCGGAGGCGAGCGGCAGGACGTTCAGCGACGTGGACGCCCTCACGCGGCGCTCTCCCCCGGCGCGGCGAGCCGATTGAAAACGAACTGGCCGGTAAAGCCGATCGCCAACCCCAGCAGCGCGGCGAAGAGCACGTCCGAGGGAAAATGCACGAACAGATACAGCCGCGAAAAGGCGATCAGCACGGCGAGCGGTATGGCAAAGTAACCGAAGCGGCGGTCGGCTCTTTTGAGGGCCATCGCGCCGATGACCGAGGCCAGCGTGTGCCCGGACGGGAAGGAATAGTCGCGCGGGGTCTTGATGAGCAGATCGACCTCCTCCAGCCAGCAGGGACGCGAGCGCGCGGCCAGATGCTTCAGCGCGACATTGCCGATCAGCGCGCCGGCCGCCAGCGTGGCCAGCAGCAGCGCGCCGTATCTGCGGTACTTCTTTGTCAGCAGCAGCGCAAAGCCGGCGATGATCCAGAACGCGCCGCCATTGCCCAGCAGCGTGATCCTGGGCATGATGAAATCCAGCGCGCGGCAGGACAGCGCGGCGCGGATTTTGTGCAGAATCGCCCAGTCTATGTTTTGTATCGTGATTAGCATGAATGACTCCTTTTCGTAATCGGCTTCAATCAATTGCCCTCCCAAAGAACGTCGGCACGCAAGATACGGGAATGGCTTTATTTCAAATCGTTATTGCCCAAGCTCCCGCGTGCGCTGCCAGGCGGCGATCACCGCGTCCATGCAGGCGGCGCGGAAGGCGTGCTGCTCGAGCGCGCGCACGCCCGCGATGGTCGAGCCGCCGGGGCTGCACACGCTGTCCTTCAGCGCGGCGGGATGCGCGCTTTCCGCCATGGCCAGCCTTGCCGTGCCCAGGAGCGTCTGCGCGGCGTATTCGAGCGCCTTTTTGCGCGGCAGACCCGCCGCCACGCCGCCGTCGGCCAGTGCTTCCATAAACAGGCAGACGAACGCCGGGCCGCAGCCCGAAACGGCGCTGCCCGCGTCGATGAGCGCCTCGTCCAGCCAATCGATGCGCCCCGCCGCCGAGAACATCCGCTCAAACTCAGCTCTTTCCGCGCCGGTCACGGCCTGATTGGCGCAGGCGAGCACCATGCCCTCGCCCACGGCCACCGGCGTGTTGGGCATGATGCGGATGACGGGATAATCGCCGTCGGCCAGCTCGGCGACGCGCGCCGCCGTCAGTCCCGCCGCCATTGTGATCAGGCAGAAGCGGTCGGATCGCGTCTTCAGGATCGGCGCAAGGCCATGCAGCAGCGCGGTCATGCCCTGCGGCTTGACGCCCAGCACGATGAAGCGGCTCTCCCGCGCGGCGGTTTCATTGTCGCCGGACGCGCAGGAGAGCGCGTTGGCCAGCGCATCGGCCTTTTCGCGCGTGCGGTTGCACAGCAGTATGCGCGCGGGATCGACGGTTTTTGCGGCGGCGCGGGCGAGCGCGGATCCCATATTGCCCGTGCCGATGAAGCCCAGATCGTAGGTCATGGCGTTCCTTCCTTTTATATGCCGTCCGCGTGATTCGCGGGCGATTTCTTCGCCGGGATAATGCTTCATCGCGAGCTGCCGGTCTTTCGACGGTCTGATCGCTGGCGATCATGATCCCTCTTCACAGATGCGCGGCACGTCGATCCTGCGCCCTGAAAACAGGTTTTCCGACTGTTTTCGTCATAAAGGGAATTGACGGCGCAGAGAGAGCCGTCGTCGCCGTTTCCGGCCCGCGCGCTGTCCTTCGGGAGTCTTCCGCAGCCGAGCGCTCGAGCGCGTTTTCCGCATATCCGCCGCGGCGGCGGCATAAGTGTTAGAGTGTGTTTCCCGAATTTCCAAGGCTGTAATTTCGGCGATCTCGCAGGCTGAACGCCCCTGATTTGGCGCGGGAATTCCGCGGGCGTTTGCCCCGATTTGCGGCTTCCCCTGGAGGCGCGCTCTCATGCGCGGCGGTCAGATTTCCTTCGTCAGTCCGGCAACCAGCTCCGCGCGGTAGCCCAGCGCGGCCTTCAAGGCGTCGCGGTCGGGCGTGGAGGCGCCCATCACGGCGGCGTGTCCGCACACGCGGACGTTCTCCGCGCAGGCGGGGATCAGGCAGCTTTCGCCGGCGTTCAGCGTGAACGCGCCCTCCGGCCAGCGAATCTCAGCCTCGCCCAGCGCGGTGAGCAGCAGCATCCGGCCCGATTCGAGCGGCATATCGCCTGCGACGTTCAGCCGGCACAGCTCGAAATTATCGTCGCAAATATAACAGGTGCGGCTGCCGCCCTCGCAGAGCACGGTCGCGCCGCTCAGCTTGTCCAGCCGCAGCGCGGGACGGCTCACATCCAGCGCCTTTTCGGTGTGCAGCGCGCGCGGCTGTCCGTCTGCGCCGACGCGGTTCCAGTCCCAGAAGCGGTAGGTCACGTCGCTCGATTGCTGAATTTCGTACACCACAATGCCGCCGCCCAGCGCGTGGACGCAGCCGTGGGGGATATAGAGCACATCGCCCGGCTGCACGGTGATCCAGTGAAGCGCGTCCTCGAGACGGCCGGACTGCACCTGCGCGCGCAGTTTTTCCTCCGATTTGACGTTCACGCCGTAGACCAGCTTTGCGCCGCGCTCGCAGGAGAGCACCAGCCAGGCCTCGGTCTTGCCGCGCTTGCCGTTTTCATGCAGGGCGGCGTAGGCGTCGCCGGGATGCACCTGCACGGAGAGCATATCGCGCGCGTCCAGGAGCTTCAAAAGCAGCGGAAAATCGCCCGGAACGCCGGTCAGCCGCTCGCCGTGCTCATTGACGAGCGATCCGAGCGTCCGTCCGGCCAGAGGGCCGTTTGAGACGACGCTTTCACGCCCCGGCAGCGCGGACACCTCGAGGCTTTCGCCGGTCAGCGCGTCGGGAATGGCCTTGCCGAAAAGCTCGCCCAGCGCCGAGCCGCCCCAGGGGGTGTCCGCGCCGTGACGGAAATAGGGAGTCATTTTGAGAGGATACAGCATGAAGAAATCACTCGCTTTCAAAAAGAGTGCGACTCGAAAATTCGATTCAATAAAAACTCACCCCTATTATAGCGCACAAAGGCTCCGCGCGCAAGCTGTGCGCCCAACGCTTTGTTAAAAGCGCGCTCGATTAATAAAAAGAT
>SFOF01000021.1 GCA_004552515.1 Clostridiales bacterium | reverse complement strand
TCTCGGGGCTTGCACCCTTGCTGGGACAGCTCGCGCCGCAGGTTTCACAATTGTGCGTACATTCTTCAGACATGGCAATATCCTCCATTGGGTTTTCTTCAGTCATAATATACCACTTTTCGCGTTCTGTCAACCGCATGAAATGAAGGAAACTGAAATAAGGAGGTTCGCGCCGTCAGTGGCTGCCGAAGGTCATCGGGGCGGCGTCAAATTTCTGGCGGACGCGCTCGTAAACGGCGTCGTCGGCCACGACAAATCCGCTCTTGCAGGAGGGCAGAAGATCGCTTCCGGCGGAGATGGAGGAGTCCGTGCTGTGACGGTCGTTCCGCCACGCCTCCCTTTCGGCGGCGTTCCTGAAATTGGGGATTCCGACGGAATGGCTGCCGGAGAGGATTGAGCGATAGGCCAGCAGACCGACGGTGGACATATCAAGCGCCCTGTAGACGTCGATCATGTACTTTTTCGCGGCGCTGTCGCCCAGTATGGCCTGTATGAATACGTTGATCAGATAGACGTCGGCCCGCTCAAAGCTGTGCATGGCGCTCATGTCCTTATAGGAATAGACGGGGATTTCGTCGAAGCGGTACGGGGGCGCTATGGTTTCGATATCATAGCCGCCGGATTTCGGATTGGCCCGCGCGACGCGCAGCTCGCCGAAGCTGTAGACGTCCGTTTCGATCGTGCCGCTTTCCGCGATGAGACGATAATCCGCCGAATAATCGCGGCGGTAATTGCCGTTCATGCTCTTGGCGACGGCGCCGCCCTCCAGCTGCATGATCTCGACGGCCGCGCTGCCGCTGCGCGCGCCCACAGCGGCCATATACGGCATCAGCGGCGTCTCCATGCCCACGACCGTTTCGGCTCTCAGGCCGGTCGTATACATCAGCGGGCCGATCGAATGGGTGCAGTAGAACGTGGAGGGAACGAAATTGCGCCAGTGATTTTTGTTTCCCCGGGTGAGCAGATGCCATTTGAAGGAGCAGTCGTTGATGAAATTTCCCTCGGCATACATGAGCGCGCCCATTTCGCCGCGCTCGAAAATCCGGCGCATTTCCAGAATGTGCGGCAGATAGCAGTAATTTTCGCTGTAAGCGTAGATTTTTCCGCTCTGCTCGACGGCCTCCGTGAGCGCGACGGCCTCGCCCATCGTCTGTGTGGGCAGATTTTCGCTCAGGACATGAACGCCGCGCTTCAGCGCCCGGATGGCATAGGGCGCGTGTTCGTTGGCGAAATTGGCGATGATGACCGCATCGACGCCGCTGCTTAGGAATTCATCATAATCGGAAAAGACCTCGAGCCGGCCGGACAGGGCTTGCGCGGCGCTCCTGATCTTTTCCCGCAGGCCCGCGTGCGCCTCGCATATGGCGGTGACCTCGGCGCAGGGGTGATTTACGAGCACTCTCGTCAGGAAATCCAGTCCGCGCGTTCCGCCCAGAACGCCGATTTTGATCTTGCTCATACCAGGTTCCTCCCGGCGCTTTTTGGTGGCCTGATAATGTGTTTTTATCAGTATGGCTCCTGTGGAATTTGAAGTCAATAGAATTGCGCCCCGCACGCGAAACATGGCCGAAGCGCGGCATTTTGGCCGAAAATCGGACTTTTTGGCTTGTCAGTCGTTCGGCCGGCTGATATAATGGAAAAAAAGCGGAACCGGAAGGGGCGCTTCAGCGTCTTTTTTCAATAAAGGAGCGTATGATATGAGCGAATATACGAGAGGACAGGAGCGCGAGGAAAAGCGGCGCATCGGCGCGGGCGTCCGCACGAGCGTGTTCGCCTGCCTGCTGTGCTGGGTGCCCTTCCTGGGCGTGATACTGGCCAGCGCGGGCGTGGTGAAGGTGTTCGGCACGATCACCAGGCGCTATCAGAAAAAATTCCGCGTTGGCGTGGCGGTGAGCCTGGCCGCGCTTGTTCTGACGCTGTTTATGACCGCGTTCGAGGCGTATCAGTATTTCCACAATCCGTGGCTGGTGGACGACGTGAAGAGCTGGTTTCTGGGCGCGGTGACCGGCGGCGAATACGGCGGCTATGATTACAGCGACCGCATGAACCCCAGCATGGGCATGAGCGACGATCTGTACAACGGCAACTATACCGCCGACGGCTATTACAACGATCAGGGCGAATTCGTGCCCTATGCCGAGGCCAGCATGGCCCCCGTGGGCAGCGACGAAACGGGCGGCTGACAGAAAAAAACCGACGTCCCGAAAGAGGGACGCCGGAATGAAGGCGTATGCCCGATTAGCGATTCATGGAGCGGGACGCGCTGCCGGCCATCTGCTGCTCCTGCGCCTCGATCATCTTCTTGACCATCATGCCGCCGATGGAGCCGGCGTCGCGGGAGGTCAGGTCGCCGTTATAGCCCTGCTTGAGGTTGATGCCCAGCTCGTTCGCCACTTCGTGCTTGAAGCTGTACATGGCGTTCTTGGATTCGGGGATATTGATCTGGTTATTGTTATTGGAAGGCATAGTCTGGTTCCTCCTTGAGAAAAATATGATATTGAGCGGCGGGTCTGTTTCAAAGCGCGGGGCGAAAGCCCCTCTTTGAGACAGTCCCGTTGGAACAGGAGACGAACGATCAGCCCTTCGTGGACTGGCGCTCGTAATCCTCGATCATTTTCTTGACCATATAGCCGCCGACGTAGCCGTTTTCACGGGCGGTCAGGTCGCCGTTGTAGCCCTGCTTGAGATTGACGCCCAGCTCGCGCGCGACTTCATACTTCATGTTGTCCAGCGCCGCGCCGGCCTCGGGAATGTTGATCCGACTCTTGCTTGCCATTTCTGCTTCACCTCCTTGTGAGTCCGCACCTAGTTTGACCCGCCGCATCGAATTTACGCATGGAAAAAACAGCCGTTTTTCTCATGAAATTCTCATGCGCTCATCAGAACGCTCTCAAGCAGGCATCGCGCGCGGCTGATATAATAAGAATGAAGCCGAATAGAAGCGGCAAGGCAGAGGACAAGAGCACGGCGTTTCGTGCGGAGGATAAAAAATGTTTGATTTTCAAGCCAGAGATATTGAGCGCGTGTGCAGGCTGGGCAGCGTGAGCCGCACAAAGGCGATCGAGCTGCTGCGCCGATACGGCGGAAAGCCCGAACGCGTGCTGACCGAGCATTTCGGGCGGGCGCGGCTGTATATCGAGCCGGTTTCCGTGCGCGATCCGGCCGAGGAACGCCGCGACGCGGTTCGGCGCGTCTGGAAGCGCGTGTCGGCGCGCCGCCTGACGCTGAGCAGCCGCGAGGGGCGGATTGTATTCAGCGTGCCTCTGTGGCCGGCCGTGGCCGCGGCGGCTGCGACCGCGCCCTTTTCGGCGGCGGCGGCGCTGGGCGCGATGGCGGCGGGCTATCGCTTCAGCACGCGCCCGGCCGGCGAGGATGCGGGCGGCTGCGCGGGCATGGCGTAAAATCTGAGAAGCAAAGACAGATAAGGACAGCTTGACGGGGAGGATAAATACCATGGACGAAAAGAAATATACGCTGGACGACATTGAAACGCTGCGCTCGAAAACCGGCGTGGGCTATGAGGAAGCGGTGGCGCTGCTCGAAAAGTACGACGGCGACATCGCCCGCGCGCTGGTGGAGCTGGAAAAGAGCGGAAAGCTCAACCGCGACGGTCTCTTTTCCAGCTCGAACCGCGGCAAGGCCGAGGATTTCCTGAGCCGCTGGTGGCGCGCGGGCTGCGAGACGCGCGTGATCGTCGAGCGCAAGGGCGAGACGCTGATCAACCTGTCGGCGCTGTTCATGATCCTGGCGCTGATATTGGGCTGGAAGCTGATCATCGCGGCGGCTGTGCTGGCGCTGATCTTGGGCTGCCATGTGCGCGTGCGCCTGCCCGAGGCGCTCAAAAAGGCCGGGCCGGAAGCGCCGCAGCCCGAGCCGGAGGCGGAAAAGGCCGAGGCGGACGAGGAAAAAAAGGACGATCAGGACGGCTATCACACCATTACGATCGAATAAGGCGAGGTGCGGGCGCGCAAGCGTCGTGAGAAATGCAGAAGATACTGATTGTTGAGGACGAGAAGAAGCTGGCGCGCTATCTTCAGCTGGAATTGATGCACGAGGGCTACGACATCCGCGTATCGCACGACGGGCGCAGCGCCATCGAGCAGCACGAGGCCTGGGGGAGCGATCTGATATTGCTCGATCTGATGCTGCCCGAGCTGAGCGGCATCGAGGTGTGCCGCCGCATCCGCCAGCACGACGACGTGCCCATCATCATGCTCACCGCCAAGGATGACGTGTCCGACAAGGTTATGGGGCTGGACATGGGCGCGGACGATTATATGACCAAGCCCTTCGCCATCGAGGAGCTGCTGGCGCGCATCCGCGTGGCGCTCAAGCGACATTCCTCCGAGCGGGAGGGCGGCGCGCGCGTGCTGGAGGAGGGGCCGCTCAGGCTCGACCGCGACAGCCGCGAGATCAGCTGGAACGGCCAGAACATCCCCCTCACCAAGAAGGAATTTGATCTGCTGGAGTATCTGATGCTCAACCGCGGCGTGGCCGTGAGCCGCAGCGAGCTGCTGGACAAGGTGTGGGGCTACAGCTATGTCGGCGATACCAACGTGGTGGATGTGTACATCCGCTATCTGCGCTGCAAGCTGGACGATCCCTTTCATGTCAAGCTCATCCACACGGTGCGCGGCGTGGGCTATCTGTTCAGGCTGGAGGAGGACGCTTAAATGGCGCAGGAGGAGACGCGCAAGCGGTCGTTGAGCGAGCGCATCGCCGGTCAGTATTCGCTTTATCTTCTGCGCACGATGGCGCTGATGCTGCTCGTGTTCACGCTGGTCTACTGGCTCACGGCGGTGATCTATGCCAACCGCGTCTGCTCGGCCACGCTCGAGCGGCTTTCGGACAGCCAGTGGCAGGCGGGCTGCTATATGATCGGCGATACCGGCCTGACGCGCATCGACGGCGAGGAAATCGAGCCTTCCGTGATGCCGCAGAGAGCGGACGGCGCGCTGGTGCTGATCCGCCAGAGGGGTCTTCTGACCGTCGTGCTGGGCATGGGCAATTACGCCGTGATGTACGTCGCGCTGATACTGACGCTCACGGCGGTGGAGCTGGTTCGGCTGCGCATCATGCGGCGGCGCGCGGGGCAGATCAGCCGCAAGGCGCTCCAGCCCATCTCCGAAATCGTGACTGCGGCCAAGCGGATGTCGGCCAGCCGGCTGAGCGAACGCATCGCCGCCGACGGCGCGCGGGACGAGCTGCGCGAGCTGATCGACGTGCTCAACGAAATGCTCACGCGCATCGAGCTGGCCTACAACAATCAGAAGCAATTTGTCTCCGACGCGTCGCACGAGCTGCGCACGCCCATCGCCGTCATACAGGGCTACGCCGATATGCTCGACCGCTGGGGCAAGGCCGATCCCGAGGTGCGCGACGAGGCCATCGCCGCCATACGCGCCGAGAGCCGCGGCATGAAGGAGCTGGTGGAGCAGCTGCTGTTCATCGCGCGGCACGAAAACGCCAATCACCGCTATGAGATGGAATATTTCGATCTGGGCGAAATGGCCGCCGAAACGCTGCGCGAAACGCAGATGATTGCGGGCGATCATCATGTCGAGACGAAGAGCATGGAGAGCGTGCTGGTTCACGGCGACCGCAGCGCGCTCAAGCAGGCGCTGCGCATCTTTCTGGACAACGCGCTCAAGTACACCGCCGCAGACGGCACGATCGCGCTCTCCTGCGTGCGGGAAGGCTCGTGGGCGCGGCTCACCGTGGCGGATAACGGCGTGGGCATCGCCAAAGAGGATCTTCGCCGCGTGTTCGATCGCTTTTACAGAACGCCGGACGCGCGCGGCGGCGAGGTGGACGGCCACGGCCTGGGACTGAGCATCGCGCGCATGATCGTGCAGGCGCATGGCGGCCGCATCGAGGTGCAGTCCCGCCCGGGTGCAGGTTCGCGCTTTCACATCCTGCTGCCTGTGTGATATAAATGGAACCGTCGCTTTCGTGCGGCGGTTTTTTGCGTCCATAGGGGAAAAGCGCGCGTTGACAGGAGCGGAAAATCAATGTAGAATAGGGATGGGATCCGGCATACTGCGCCGGACTTCACCGAAGAGAGAAATAGCGGAGGATTTATCGCCATGAGTGTTTTGCAGCTCAAGCTGATCAGCGCGCTGGAAAAGGTGTTCCTGGACGAGGAGCCGGTCGAGCGCCCCGAGGACGGACTGCTGTCCGGCTTTCAGAATGAAACGATCTCCTTTCAGGCGGCCTACACCGCGGATTCGAACGGCCCCGTTTATGTGACCTGCCGCGTGGAATCGCCCATTAAAGCGCATATCCATGTGCGCCGCGTCGGCCATGTGCCGGTACGCTTCGCCTGCTTTAAGGACAGCGGCGACAACTATCTGCGCAAGACGCCCGGCCTGTATCCCGACGTGCTTCAGGAAATCGGCGAACACAATCTGCGCGCGCGCGGCGGCCAGTGGGACACACTGTGGATCGACGTGGAGCCGGACGGCGAGGTCGAGCCGGGCGATTACCCGGTCACGATTGAGCTGTCCACCGGAATAAGCGAGGACGAGCCGGTCAGGCGCACGCAGACGGTGCGCATACTGCCCGGCTGCCTGCCGCATCAGGCGCTCATTCACACGAAGTGGTTCCATTACGACGGACTGAGCCACTATTATCATGTGCCGGTGTTCTCCGAGGAGCATTGGCGCATTACGGAGAACTTCATGCGCGCCGCCGTGAAGCGGGGCATCAACATGATCATGATGCCCACGCACACCCCGCCGCTGGACACCCGCGTGGGCACGGAGCGCCTGACCGTGCAGCTGGTGGATGTTTACGTCAATAACGGCGTTTACGCCTTCGGCTTTGACAAGCTGCGCCGCTGGGTGGATATGGCCGAGCGCTGCGGCGTGGAGTACTATGAGATCGCCCACTTCTTCACGCAGTGGGGCGCTCACGCCGCGCCCAAGATCATGGCGACGGTGGATGGCGAATACAGGCGCATATTCGGCTGGGATACGCCGGCGGACGGCGAGGCCTACCGCGCGTTCATCGACGCGTATCTGCCCGCGCTGCTGGGCGAGCTGAAGGCGCTGGGCGTGGATAAAAAATGCTGGTTCCATGTCTCCGACGAGCCGAGCGCCGAGCATCTGGACAGCTATCTGGCGGCCAAGGCGCTCATCGCGAAGCATTTGCAGGGCTATCCGATCATGGACGCGCTCTCCAACATCGAGTTCTACAAGAGCGGCGCGGTCGAGCGGCCCGTTCCGGCGAGCAACCACATCGAGCCGTTCCTTGAGGCGAATGTGCCCGGGCTGTGGACGTATTACTGCGTGGGCCAGCATCGCGATGTGAGCAATATGTTCATGTCCATGCCCTCCGCGCGCAACCGCATACTGGGCGTGCAGCTGTACAAGTTCCGCATCGCGGGCTTTTTGCAGTGGGGCTACAACTTCTACAACGCGCAGTATTCGGACTATCCGGTCGATCCCTATGCGGTCACCGACGGCGACGGCTTCTCCCCCGCGGGCGACTGCTTCCAGGTCTATCCGGGCGAGGGCGGCGTGCCGGAGGAGTCCATCCGCATGATGGTGACGGCGCACGCGCTTCAGGATCTGCGCGCCATGCAGTGGTTGGAGACGCTGGTTGGCCGCGAGCGCGTGCTGGAGCTGATCGACGGCGAACTGAGCGAACCGGTGACGTTCAAGCGCTATCCGCGCAGCGCCGAGTATCTGCTGAACCTGCGCCGCCGCGTCAATGAGGAAATCGTCAGGGCGCGCGGATAATCCGGGCGTGTCTGAAAAATTTCCGGACTGCCGTTTCAGCGTCTTTTTCGGGCTTTCAGCGCCGCAAGGGCTTGAATTGGTCTGCTGAACCCGCGGCTTCCATCCATTTTGGACACACTTTGCTTCTTTTCGGGACGGTGCATAAAAAGCCGTCCCGCTTTTTTTGCGCGCGCGGATTGCATAACGGGGCGGTTTGTGATAGGATTAGAGCATATCGATTGCACATTGCATAAAGGACGGTGTATCCGTGAAGAACAAGAAGAGCGTCAGGGACGTCAAGTGCTTCCTGCTGGATATGGACGGCACGTTTTATCTGGGCGACCGGCTGCTGGACGGTTCGCTGGATTTTATCCGCGCGGTGGAAGAGAGCGGTCGCGATTATCTCTTTTTGACCAACAATTCCTCGCACAACGCGGCGTATTATGTCGAAAAGCTCAGGCGCATGGGGCTGACCGTGCCGCGCGAGAAGGTGCTCACCTCCGGCCAGGCGACCGCCATGAAGGCGCGCCTGCTCTATCCGGGCAAAAGGGCGTTCGTGCTGGGCAACGAATATCTCTTTGAGGAACTGCGCGAATACGGCGTGGAGATCGACCAGCAGCGCCCCGATTACGTCATCATCGGCTACGATACCACGCTGGATTATGCCAAGATGACCGCCGTGTGCGATTTCGTGCGCGAGGGGCTGCCCTATGTGGCGACGCATCCCGACTATAACTGCCCGACGGAAACCGGCTTTGCGCCCGATATCGGCGCGATCATGGCCTTCATCGAGGCCTCGACCGGCCGCCGTCCCGATCTGATCGTCGGCAAGCCCCACGCGGGCATTGTGGACGCGGCGCTCGAGCGCACGGGGCTCAAGGCCAGTGAAATGGCCATGGTGGGCGATCGGCTCTATACCGACATTGAGACCGGCCTGCGCCACGGCATGACCGCTATACTGGTCATGACCGGCGAGACCACCGAGGAAATGCTCGCTCGCAGCGAGACGAAGCCCGATCTCAAATACGGGCGGCTCGCCGACATGATTCCCGAACTGAAATAAGCGAAAAGATAAGGAGGCTGCGGTCAATGGGCGATTACAGACAGCTCAAGATGTACACGTCGCTGAAGCGGACGCTGCCCGAAATGGGCGCGCTGCCGGAGAACATGGCGCTGCACACGGCCGACGAGCACAGCCGCGCGGCATGGAACTGGATCATTCGCGCGTCGTTCGGCGACAACAAATGGGACTATAAGACGACGATCGAGGACGATCCGACCTGCGCGCCGGAGCGGACGTTCTTCGTTTCCTGCCACAGCGCGGACATCGCGACCACCGCCGCGCGCATCATGGAGGACGGCACGGGCCGCGTTCACATGGTGGGCACGCATCCGACGTGGACGGGCCTGAGCGCGGCGCGCTATACCGTGCTGGCGGCGATGAAGAGCCTTCAGGACGCGGGCGTGACCGACTGCTATCTCTCGACCGACGATTTCAGAAAGCCCGCAATCAAAATTTATAGGGAGCTGGGCTTTGCGCCTTATTATGAGGCGGATGATCAGGAAATGATCGATCGTTGGGCGGCCATCGAGCGCGACATGGCGGCCTATCGGAAGAAGGAGAGAAAGCCGATCCTTCTCTGGCCGGACGGCGGTGCGCCCGATACCGCGGCCTGCGGTTCCCAGGCGCAGCCCTCGCTCATGCCCTATCCTGTGGCCGGCTCAAGGGGCGCTGTGATCGTTTGTCCCGGCGGCGGCTATCACATCAAGGCTTATCATGAGGGCGCGCCCATCGCCCGGGCGATCAATATGTGCGGCGTGTCGGCGTTCGTGCTGGACTACCGCGTGCAGCCGTTCACTTCCGTGGATACGCCCATCGGCGACGGACTGCGCGCCGTGCGGCTTCTGCGCAGCCTGGGCTATGAGAAGGTCGCGATCCTCGGCTTCTCGGCGGGCGGACATCTGAGCGGCATGGTCGCCACGCGCTTTGACGCGGGCGATCCCGGTGCGAAGGACCCCGTCGAGCGCTTTTCCTCGCGCCCGGACGCGTTCGTGCCCTGCTACGGCGCGACCAGCTACTATCGCTTCCGCGCGCATCCCCACGACATTATCGGCGCGGGCGACTGGAAAAAGGCCGCCGACTATTCCGCCGAGTGCCGCGTGACGGGCGACACCCCGCCGGCGTTCATCTGGCACACGGCCGACGATCATGTGGTGCCGGTCGAGAGCGCCTATGATCTGGCGCGGGCGCTGGCGGCGCACGGCGTGCCCTGCGAGATGCACATCTATCCGCACGGCCCGCACGGTCTGGGCCAGGCGACGGGCTATCCCGACATTCAGCAGTGGCCGGATTTGCTGGGCAAGTGGCTGATTTCGCTGGGATTCGGGGCGTAGGGAAGGGCGCGCGCGGCACGGCGTGCTGGAGGCTTTGAAGCGGGAACTGTTTCAGGCATCATTCGGGAACTGCGCTGCCTGAAATTCAGAGGTCAAGCGCCGCGATTTCATGAAAAAAACCGCTCAATCAGCAGCTTCCTTTTTGAACTGCAAAACGACAATATTCATATGAAAAAGCTCAAAGGAGTGAACTGTTTATGGATCTGATTCTCGATCATGAAACCATTAAGCTGTGGCCGGGCGACGCGCCCTATACGCAGGACAGCCCCGAGCAGCGTCAGCCCTCGCTTCTGCCCTATCCCGTGGACGGCGCGAAGGGCGCGGTGGTGATCTGCCCCGGCGGCGGCTATTGCATGAAGGCCGATCACGAGGGCCGAGACATCGCCAAAATGCTCAACGAGGCGGGCGTGGCCGCGTATGTGCTGGACTATCGCGTCAAGCCCTGCCATTACGAAGCGCCGCTCTCCGACGCGAAGCGTGCCATTCGGCTGGTGCGCTCCATGGGCTATGAAAAGGTCGCGATTCTGGGCTTCTCGGCGGGCGGCCATCTGTGCTGCGCCGCGGCGACGCTCTATGACGCGGGCGATCCCGAGGCGGATGATCCGATCGAGCGCATTTCCTCGCGCCCGGACGGCTTCATTCCCTGCTATGCCGTTGTGAGCTTTACCTCCTTCCGCCATCAGGGCTCGGTTGAAAACCTGCTGGGCGACAAAGCGCAGGATTACGCGCTGCTGCGGCGCTTCTCCGCTGAGCTGAACGTGACGGCCGACACGCCGCCCGCCTTCATATGGCACACATCGACCGACACCGGCGTGCCGGTGGAGAACAGCATCAATCTGGCCGCGGCGCTGACCCATGCCGGCGTGCCGGTGGAAATGCACATCTTCCCCGTGGGCGGTCACGGCCTGGGGCTTGCGCCGAGCGTGCCGGTGGTCGCGCAGTGGGCAGGACTGTGCCAGAAGTGGCTGCTCAGCCAGGGCTACGGAAAGTGAGGGCGCGCCATGCAGGAGCATAGAATCATTCCGCTCTGGCCGGATCAGACCGCGCCCTACAGCGAATTTTCTCCCGAGCAGGATCAGCCCTCCGTGCGCGAGTTTGCCGTGAGCGGCGCGCGCAGCGCCATGGTGATCTGCCCCGGCGGCGGCTACGGCTGCAAGGTGGCGCACGAAAAGGATCCCATCGCAAAAATTTACGAGCAGGCGGGCATCGCCGGCTATATCCTCGATTACCGCGTCAAGCCCTGCCATTATGAAGCGCCGCTTTCCGACGTGAAGCGCGCCATTCGTCTCGTGCGCTCCATGGGCTATGAGAAGGTGGGCGTCGTGGGCTTCTCGGCGGGCGGCCATGTGTGTTGCTCCGCGGCGACGCTCTATGACCTGGGCGATCCCGGCGCGGCCGATCCCATCGAGCGCGTTTCCTCGCGTCCGGACGCGTTTGTCTCGAGCTATTCCGTGGTGAGCTTCGTCTCCTTCCCGCATCAGGGCTCGCTGAAGAACCTCATGGGCGATCACAGCGCCGATTATAAGCTGCTGCGGCGCTTCTCCGCCGAGCTGAACGTGACCGGCGACACGCCGCCCGGCTTTATCTGGCACAGCTGCGGCGATCAGCTTGTTCCCGTCGAGAACAGCATCCAGCTGGCGAAGGCGATGGCCGAGGCCGGCGCGCCGTTCGAGCTGCACATTTTCCCCGGCGGCTGCCATGGCGCGGGCGTGGCCAGCCCGGATGAAAACGCCGAAAAGTGGGCGCCGATGAGCCTTGCCTGGCTCAAGAGCCTGGGCTTCTGATTTTCAATAAAGAACGATAAGCGCTGCGCTCCGAGGACATATCCTTTCGGGGCGCAGCGCCTTTTTGCTGTAAAAAATGAAGGAAACAATATCATTTTATTTGGATGCGTGAATTGAAATTTGTCATTAAAGAAATATATGCGGCGAAATTCAGGATTTGTGCTTGACAGGCCGGGGAAATCAGACTACAATAATTCTGTTAGCTTTTAATCGGGTTTTAATGCCCGGTTCAGACTAAAAATTTTGCTAGGGCTTGTTTCTGAAATTATTGGATGCCGGACAAGGCGTCTTTACGGTCTTTTACGCGAAATGGTTTGGAAATGGCTGAATATTTCGGCTCAATAGACGGCTGCGCGGCGCGTTTTGTTCCCGCGCGGGTCATGTCTGTGGTCAAATCGTGTGGCGGGTCGTTTTTTGCGTCTGGAACGGCGGCGGTCTGTATTTTTGGAAACGAGTCCTCGCGCCTGCTCAGGCAGGGAAGGAGGAGACGGTTCATTGCATCCGATAATAGCGATTGTTTTGATTATTCTGGCTCTGGCGGCCGGAGCGGCGGCGGGTTTTCTCTATCGGCAGAACGTCATGGAGAAGAAGATCGGCCGCACTGAGGAGTACGCCAACAATCTTCTGACCGAAGCCACCCATAAGGCCGAGGAAAAGAAGAAGGAAGCCATTCTGGAAGCGAAGGAAGAGGTTATCCGTCTGCGCAGCGAGCTGGACAAGGAAGTCCGCGACCGCCGCAGCGAGGTGACCAAGCAGGAGCGCCGCGTGTCCCAGCGCGAGGAAACGCTCGATAAGAAGATGGACAACCTCGAGGCCCGCGAGGAAAGCCTGAACGAAAAATATAAGGAAGCCGAGCGCATCGAGGCCGAGGCCCGCCAGATCCACGATCAGCAGCAGGCCGAGCTGGAGCGCATCTCCAACATGACCATGGAGGAGGCCAAGGACATCCTGGTCGCCCGCGTGCAGAAGGACGCCTATCACGACGCGGCCGTCATGGTGCGCGATATCGAATCCCGCGCCAAGGAGGAGGCCGACAAGAAGGCCCGCAATATCATCTCTCTGGCCATCCAGAAGTGCGCCGCCGATCAGGTGGCCGAAACCACCGTGTCGGTCGTGGCGCTGCCCAACGACGACATGAAGGGCCGCATCATCGGCCGCGAGGGCCGCAACATCCGCGCGCTCGAAATGGCGACCGGCGTCGATCTGATCATTGACGATACGCCCGAGGCGGTCATCATCTCCGGATTTGATCCCGTGCGCCGCGAGGTGGCGCGCATCGCGCTCGAAAAGCTGATCATGGACGGCCGCATCCATCCCGCCCGCATCGAGGAAATGGTCGAGAAGGCGCGCAAGGAAGTGGACAACCAGATCCGCGAGGCCGGCGAGCAGGCCGTGTTCGAGACGAACATCCACAATATCCATCACGAGCTGGTCAAGCTGCTGGGCCGGATGCGCTATCGCACCAGCTATGGCCAGAACGTGCTCAAGCACTCCATCGAGGTGTCGCATCTGGCGGGCGTTATGGCGGCCGAGCTGGGCGCGGACGTGGCGCTGGCCAAGCGCGCGGGCCTTCTGCACGACATCGGCAAGGCCATCGACCACGAGGTTGAGGGCACGCATGTGACCATCGGCGCGGAGCTGGCCAAGAAGTTCCATGAGAGCGACGCGGTTATCCACTGCATCATGGCGCACCACAACGATGTCGAGCCGACCACCGTCGAGGCGGTGCTGGTTCAGGCGGCCGACGCGATTTCCGCCGCCCGTCCCGGCGCGCGGCGCGAGTCGATCGAGAACTACATCAAGCGCCTGGAGAAGCTCGAGGAGATCGCCAATTCCTTCGAGGGCGTGGAGAAGAGCTTCGCCATACAGTCCGGCCGCGAGGTGCGCATCATGGTCAAGCCGGAGGATGTCAACGACGCGGGCACGCTCATCCTGGCCAAGGAGATCGTCAAGCGCATCGAGAACGAGATGGAGTATCCCGGACAGATCAAGGTCAGCGTCATTCGCGAGACGCGCTCTGTGGAGTTCGCCAAGTAAATATGGATTTTTCAGCACCCCGGCGGCTTGCGCGTCGCCGGGGCGTTTTTTTGTTCCTGCGAAGATGAATCATTTCATCGCTCGCGTTATGGTCAGGCAAAGAAAAATGCGTTTTGCATACATGATTGCGCGGCGCAATTTGGGCAGCATTTGAGCAAAAATGGAAAGTTATAAAGCGTGATACAAAAGGCGAACTATAAAAATAGTGTCAAAAAAGTATCAAAATAGTCCCAGGATTTCAGAAAGGGTGAGAATTGCACCAAAAAGAGGTGAAAAAACCGGCTCTAAAGTATTGACAATATTCTAGATAAAACATATAATAGGCATGTATCCGATAATAGGTGCGTAACATTCCCGGATGGGGATTCGGCAAAAAATGAGGAGAGCCGCTGGCGGCGAACGTTAAGCGCGCTTTTCATTTTTTGACAAATCACGCCCGGCCACGAAAGGAATGGACTGTTATGGACAAACCGGCGACGAAAATCATCAACCGGCCTAAGAAGAAGAGCATCTTCAAGGACCGCGCCAGCTGGGAGCTGCTGCTGCTCTGCCTTCCCGCGCTGGTGGGCTACGTTATGTTCTGTTATGTGCCCATGGTCAGCGGCGTTGTGCTGCCGTTCAAGAACTACAAGTTCGCCAAGGGCATATTTGGCAGTCCGTGGTGCGGGCTCAAGAATTTCGAGGTGCTGATCAAGTCCTCGCAGATGGGCCGCATCATGCGCAACACCGTGTTCTACAGCATCTGGTTCATGATCATCGGGCCGGTGTTCAACATCATCTTCGCCCTGCTGCTGTTCGAAATCAAGAACCGCGGCGCGCTCAAGTTCTATCAGACGGTCATCACCTTCCCGAACTTCATGTCCATGGTTATTGTAGGCTTCATCACCTACGCGGTGCTGGCTCCGAAGATGGGTCTGCTCGATCAGGTGGTGCGCTCATTCGGCGGCACGCCCGTGGACGTTTACATGGAGCCGAAATACTGGCCGGCGATCCTGACGATCGTCAACGTCTGGAAGGGCGTGGGCATGGGCTCGATGATGTACTTCGCCTCGCTGATGGGCATCGACGTATCGCTCTATGAGGCGGCCAAGATCGACGGCGCGAACCGCTGGCAGCAGACCTGGTACATCTCGCTGACCCACCTGATCCCGCTGGTGTGCATATTCACGATCCTCGCCTGCGGCAGCATCTTCAGCGGCTCGTTCGACCTGTTCTACAACATCCCCCGCAATGTCACCATCCTCTATGAGACGACCGACATTCTGAACACCTATGTCTACCGTATGCTTCAGGCGGGCACCTACACGCAGGGCGTGGCCGTGGGCTTCTTCCAGTCCGTCGCCGGACTGATCCTGGTCGTGGCGACCAACCTGATCGTGCGCCGCATCTCGCCCGAAAACTCGCTGTTTTAAGGGAAAGGAGTTCAGAAAATCATGGCTGCGAAAAAGAAATCGATCAATACCCACATGATATTTATCCATCTGTTTTTCATACTGATTTCGCTGGTGTTCATACTGCCGATGATTCTGGTGGTTTCCATTTCCTTCTCCAGCGAATATTCGGTAACGAATCTCAAGGGCTTCAGCCTGATTCCGGTGGAGTTTTCAACGGAAGCCTATCAGCTGGCGTTTAAGAACCCCAAGTCAATCATCGACGGCTATAAGATCACAATTGCTCAGTCCTTTCTGGGCACGTTCATCAGTAGCCTTGTCGCGGGCATGGCGGCCTATCCGCTCTCCCGCTCCAACTTCCGCTTCAAGACGCCGGTCACATGGATCATATTCTTCACGATGCTCTTCGGCGCGGGCATGATCCCCAACTACATCGTTTTGACCAAGTACTACCATCTGGGGAACACCTTCTGGATCTACATCCTGCCCGGCTTCATGGGCGGCGCGTGGAACACCATGGTGTATCGCACGTTCTTCAAGGGCCTGCCCGAATCGCTGTTTGAGGCGGCCAAGATCGACGGCGCGAAGGAACTGACCTGCTTCTTCCGCATCGCCGTGCCGCTGTCCACGCCGGTGTTCGCCTCGCTGGGCTTCATGATGCTGGTGGGCAAGTGGAACGACTATATGACTTCGATGATCTACATCCGCGATACCAGCCTGTATACGCTGCAGTATCTGCTCCAGCGCATACTGATGGAGATTGAGTTCATCAAGTCGATGATGAGCGGCGATGCGACGATGAGCAATGCGAACCTCAATGTGACCGGTATGCGTCTGCCCGCCGAGACGATGAAGTACGCCATGTGCGTCATCGCGGCCGGCCCGATGCTGTTCATCTTCCCCTTCTTCCAGAAGTATTTCTCTCAGGGCCTCACGATCGGCGCGGTCAAGGGCTGATCGGCATTCCCCTTCCCTTACGGTGTTTGCGCAGCAATGCGTGGCATAAATATTGATAGGAGGAGAACCTACATGAAAAAGTTCTTCGCTCTGGTTCTGGCTCTCGCGCTGACCATGTCTCTGTGCGCCGTGAGCCTCCCCGCCTCGGCCGACGACAAGCCGGTTGAGCTGAAGGTCTGGATCCTCGGCCCCGGCGATCAGGTTGATCAGCCGGAAGTCTTCGCGCTCTTTAACGAGAAGCTGCACGAGACTCTGCCCAACATCTCCGTGGACATCGAGATCGTTTCCGGCGACTACAAGGATCGCTTCTCCCGTTCCATGGCTGCTCAGGAGCGCCTGGATCTGGCGTGGATCGGCTGGCATCACAACATCGCCGACGAAGCCCGCGACGGCACAATCATCGCGCTGGACGACCTGCTCGAGAAGTACGGCCAGGGCATCATAGAGAGCCTGGGCACTGAAACCATCAACAACCATCGCCTGATGGATGGCAAGATCTATCAGCTGCCGTCCTGGCAGGGCATGGTTGGCGGCCGCAATGGCGCGAAGGTGCCCACCGAGCTGATTGAGGCTTCCGGCGTGGGCGAGAGCTGGCTGAGCGAGACTCAGGACACTGCCTACAAGTTCTGGGCCGAGCCGACCGTTGAGAACCAGCAGGCTATTTTCGATCAGTTCGCCCTGTTCTATCAGGGTCTGGTCGACGCCGGCAAGATCTACAAGGGCATGGGCACCGCCACCTTCACATTCCCCGGCTGGAACGGCGAAGGCCGCGTGGCCAATGTCTGCAGCGGCGGCTATGTCCGCTTCGGCGACGACACCTTCACCGTGAAGGATGCCTATGACAATGAGTTCGTAAAGAATTACTACAAGACCATGGCCGAGTTCTACGACAAGGGCTACATCCGCTCCGACATCGCCTCCGCGGCCAGCACCGCGACCTGGGCGGATGGTCTGGACGATCAGGACATCGTGACCGACGCGCACAACGCCTGGACTGATGATACCGGCGCGCGCGATTCTGCGAACAATGGCTTCCCCATCAGCATTATCTTCAACTCTAAGAATAACCTGTACAACCTCGGCCGCGCGACCGGCATGTGCATCCCCTACACCTCCGAGTATCCCGAGGAGGCCATGACCTTCCTGAACGAAATGTACACCAACGCGCCGCTGTATCAGATGCTGATCTACGGCGAGGAAGGCAAGCACTGGGTTGAGGACAACGACGACGATCATTCCATCACCGTGCTGGGCGGCGCTTCTCAGCCCACCTCCGACTTCGCGTACGGCCTGTGGTGCTGGACGATCGGCACCTGCGAGAACGTTCGCATGACTCAGAATGGCGCGAACGATCCCTCCTGGTACGCCGAGCTGAAGGAGCTGGAGAAGACCGCTTACTCCTCTCCGCTGCTCAACTTCTCCTACGACAAGACCAACTACGAGGCCGAGATCGCCAATCTGGCCGCCATCTCCAAGGAGTATGGCGATGCGCTGGGCGCGGGCTATCTGGGCGCGGCCGGTTGGGAAGCGCACTACAACAAGATGCTGGACGAGCTGAAGGCCAACGGCGTTGAAGACGTTCGCGCGGATTGCCAGGAGCAGCTCAACCAGTACCTGAAGGATCGCGGCGTGACGGCCTGGAACTACGACGGTCAGTAATCCGGCCTGAAACGTTTTCACAAAAGCTGAACTAAGTGAGTGTGTCGCCGCTCTCTCCTGCGGGAGAGGGCGGCGATTTTGGCGGTAAAAAAAGGCGCGCATAAATGCCAAAAAATTAGAGAAAGAGTATTGACAAAGAAGCGCAGTCATGATATAATATCTCATGTCGCTGTGAGAACGGCGTCCCAGCAAGCCCTGTCGGGGTGTAGCGCAGTCTGGTAGCGCACGTGCTTTGGGAGCATGGGGCCGCAGGTTCGAATCCTGTCACCCCGACCAGAATTTCCATGGCCTCGTGGTCAAGCGGTTAAGACATCGCCCTTTCACGGCGGTAACACGGGTTCGAGTCCCGTCGAGGTCATTTTCCTTCCATTGCCTTTGGGCGCAGGGGCCTTTAGCTCAGTTGGTCAGAGCGGTCGGCTCATAACCGATTGGTCCGGGGTTCAAGTCCCTGAAGGCCCATTATTCGTGGCCCGGTAGTACAGTTGGTTAGTACGCCAGCCTGTCACGCTGGAGGTCGAGGGTTCGAGCCCCTTCCGGGTCGCCATTGTTTTTCTCCGGGGTCGAACGGATACGAAACGCGCTGGTGTAGCTCAATTGGCAGAGCAGCTGATTTGTAATCAGCAGGTTGCGGGTTCAAG
>SFOF01000020.1 GCA_004552515.1 Clostridiales bacterium | reverse complement strand
CGCAGGCGGGATACCTCAGCCGCCGCGTCCTCCACGCCGATGTCGCGATAGTAGTTTTCCTCAATGAAGCGCGCGGCCAGATCGGCATAGCGCCGCCGAATGTCCCGCTCGGGGCGAACGGGCGGCCTGAGCGCGCAGTGCCGCGCCATGACGTGATAAAAGAAGCTCAGCATCCGGCAGGGAGGATATTCGCCCTCGCCTGCGCCGAACACCATGCGCTCAAACGCGTCCTCCAGCCCCATAACGCCCGGGCAGTCGAAGACATGGTTGCGCTCCTCAAAGCCGAAGCTCGAAAGCACCTCGTTCACGCGCGCGCCGCCCAGCGCGATCCAGTACTGCATCCAGCCGCCCTTCTCAAAGACGCAAAAGGAATACGGTTCCCCCGCCGCGATGAGAAAGCCCTGCCCCGCCGATAGAGATACGCCGTTATACGCGCCCTTTCCCTTAAAGAGAAAGTGCAGCACAGTGCGCTTTGACAGCACATTGTCCACATGAAAGCCCGCCGCAGGCTGGCTGCACCCGACCTCGCGCACGAAAAAATCCTCCGGCCAGTGTTCCTCGCAGATGTTGGCCGCGAGATTGTTCAGCTCCAGCCGCCTGAGCATACGCATCGCCCCCTGCCCTATTATAGCACAGATCGGCGTGATTTTTATATTTTTTCGCGTGATTAATTTCTTTACATTCTCCGCGCCGTCTGATATATTGAAGACAGCGATCAAGCGAAAAGGGAGTGTTTTTTTATGGTCAGACTGATCCGCAGGCGCGGCCTGCCCTTCGTGGAAATCGGCGGCGAGGTCATCGCCCCGGCGGCATTTCGATCCTACCGCCCCAAGCCGGACAACATCTCGCTGAGCCGGCGCTGCGGCCTCAGGCTCTATCAGTTCATCGTCAGCGGCCTGCCCTGCACGAACCGCTCGCCCTATTCCCTCTTCGGCGAGGTCTGGACGGGCGAGGATCAATACGATTTCACCGCCTTTGACAGGCAGTACGAGATGTTCCGCCGGTTCGCGCCGGACGGCTATTACAACATCATGATCCAGCTGGACACGCGCCCGTGGTGGAAGGACGCGCATCCCGATCTGCCCTATGATTCCTACGCGCACATCAGCGAGCTGGCGCTGTGCGAGGAATGGAAGCAGGCCGCCGCGCGGTATCTGCGCGCGTTCATCGCCTACGCCGAGGAAAAGTACGGCGACCGCATCGCGGGCTACAGCTTCTGCGCCGGGCTGTCCACGGAATGGTTCGACGAGACGCTCTACAAGCCTGAATTCGACCGCAGCGGCTCGCTCACGGAAAAGGCCTGGCGCAAGCTCACCGGCGACGAAAACGCCCCTCTTCCCACAATGGCCTCCATGGAGAGCGGCGAGACGAGCCTGCGCGCGCCCTCCTCGCGCGACTTTAAGTTCCTCGAGATGTGCTCAAACGCCGTCGCCGATCTGGTCTGCTTCTTCGCCGCCGAGGCGCAGAAAACGCTGGCGCACAAAAAGCCGCTCGGCCTCTTCTACGGCTACACCGACATGGACAACCAGATCTACTGGAACACCAACGCCTATGAGAAGGCCTGGCGCAGCCCGGACATCGATATGCTCTATTCGCCCGCGGCCTATCGCGACAGCCGCTTCTTTACCGGCGTAAGCTCCTATCAGTATACCGTCGATTCCATCGCGCTGCACGGCAAGCTCTACGTCCACGAAAACGACCACCGCACCGATCTGGCGCGCTTTCCGCTCGAAAGCGGCGTAATCCTTCAGGACTGCTATGCGAGCTTCGAGGAATGGCGCGAGGTCTTCCGGCGCGAGCTGTGCAACGTCATGCAGAAGCGTGCGGGCTTCTGGTGGTTCGATTTCTTCGGCGGCTATTACAACGCCCCTGAGTATGAGCGGGAGCTGGCCTTCCAGAAGAAGATCTACGATCAGCTGGCCGAGGGCGAGCGCCATTCCAATTCGGAAATCGCCGTGTTCATCGATCCCATGTCGTTCAACTGCACGAAGGAGCTTTCGCGCCTGTGCAGCGATCTGGGCCGCGTCAGCATCAACGCCCTGCTCCGCTGCGGCGCGCCGTTCGATCTGTACAACCTCAGCGACATAACGCTGATCGACAAATCGCAGTATAAGATGTACGTCTTCCTGAATGCCTTCATCATGCCGGAGGACATACGCGACTATATCCACAGCGAGCTTTCCGATAAGCTGACCGTGTTCCTCTACGGCGCGGGCATGGCGCGCGGCGATTCGTTCGACGTCAAAAATACCGCCGAGCTGTGCGGCATGACCATCGAGGAAATCGATTCCGAAAAGCCGCTCAGGGCCGACTATCTGGGCGAGACGTTCGGCTTTACCAAGCACATCCGGCCGCTCTTTGCCGTGAAGGACGCCGCCGGAACGCAGCCGCTCGCGCGCTATGAAAACGGCGAAATCTGCGCCGCGATAAAGGGAAATGCCGCCTACTGCGCGATGGCACCCGTGCCGTGGACGCTCTGGCGCGATCTGGCGCGGCGCGCGGGCGTTCACATCTACAGCGAGCAGGGCAGCGGCACGGCGATCTGTTCCCAGTTCGTCTCGGCCTACACCACGCTCACCGAGGATTGCGTGCTGCACATGAAGGAGGACGGCGTTTACCGCGACGTGTTCAGCGGCGAAACATACGAAACCGTGCATAAGGAGCTGCGCTATCACGCAAAGAAGGGCCGCGTGATGCTGTTCGTGCGGGAGGATGAGTGACGCTTCCCCGGAATCAGGCCCTTCAGCGATAAAGCGCATAAAACGCCCGCCGCGCAATCCGGATCTGACGGACGCGCGGCGGGCGTTCTTTGTATGCCTTTTTATTCTTTCGCCATGCGGTATTCCAGCGTCCAGCCGTCGCGCGCGGCCTTTTCGCGGCGGGTGAGCATCAGCCGCCAGAGCGACTTCTGCTGCCAGATGCGCTCGAGCTTGGCATCGTTGAACGGCTTTTCCTCAACGGAAGCAGTGAACAGCTGCGGATCGTATCTCAGCTCCAGACGGCCGATCACAGCGCGGCCCTCCTCGAGCTGCGGCCTTACAGCGCACAAGAGCGGCACGCGCGTGGGCTGATCGCAGGCGTTCAAACGCACCTCGTCATGCACGGAAATCGTGTTGGCGGCGCGGTCGAACACGAACTCGCGGCGATAGGCCTCGGCCTTCGCTTCGGGCACATAGGCCGCCGCCATATCGAGCGCGAAATCCATGACCTCACCGTCGTCCGAATAGGACACGTCGCGCGCGGCGTATTCCCTGCCCTCGTGCTGATCGCAGCCGTTCAGCACGGCGGTGTTGTGCCAGCCGGACTGCATCGACCAGATGGTATAGCGCTCCGTGCTGAAGGTCTTTCGGGTGTACTCGCCCACGCCCGCGTCCACAATGGCCGGTTCGCCGCCCGCATAGAGGACGTAATTGCCGATGTCATTGTGGTTGTGGCTCTCGGCGTTGCAGCCGCCCTTGGCCGCGAGGAACAGCCCGTCGAAGCGGTTTTCTGCCGTGCGCGCCGTGGCGACCTGAATCCCGCCGAACCAGTGGCCGAGCGAGGCCGTATCCGACTGATCGGCATAGAGGCGCTCGTCCCAGTCGAAAAGCGCGCGCAGCGTCCGCTGGGTGTAGTAGGTGCCCTTGATCAGGTTCTGATCGGGCCGGCGCGCGCGGTTATGCGCCAGCCGCATCCGGCCAAACTGCCAGAGCGCGTCGTTTCCGGTCTTTTTCGCCACGCGCATGAGCACCTCTTCGCAGCAATTGCCGATCCGCATGGGCGCGTCGGCAAAGTTGACAAAATAGTCGCCCGCGATGTGGACATGGCGAATGTAGTCGGCCATGTTGCGGATCAGCGGCTCGTTAAAGAGATTGACCTTTCCGTTCGTGGCCTCCTCGTACATTTCGAGGATGTCCATCATGGACGCGCCGGCCACGTCGAAATAGCCCGGGCCTTCGTCGCAGCCGCCGTCCTCAGCATAAAAATCGAGGAAGCGCTGCGCGGAGCGGCCGATCTTGCGGGCGAGGTTCACGCGCATCTCCTCGTCCCGGCAGGCGATAAGCGCCGCGGCCAGCACGTTTTCGTTGATCCAGGGGTTCCAGTTGTTGACCGGGTTGTTGTGGCCCAGCCCCATCCAGAAATAGTCCACGCGGGTCAGATACGGAATAAAGATGCGCTTTTCGATTTCATATTCGATGCGATCCGGAATCTCACAGCTGATTTCACGCAGCTGATCGCCCAGAAAATAGAGCGTCCAGGCCATGGTCGCGCCCGTTTCTGCGGCGAAGAGATCAAGCGTGATCTTTTCATGCTCGACGTCCACCAGCGCGTGGTTCGGCGCGCTGTAATCGCCCCTGTGCGCGGGGATGGCCCAGGTGGTTTCCTCGCAGATCGCCCAGATACCGTTGACGATCTGGTCGATAAAGCGGCCCTTGTGCTCGATGCACTCAGCCGCGACCAGCGTCCTCAGCCGGCCGCGATGTTCAAAGTGAACCTTTTCAAAATGCGTGCGGTTGCCCGTCTTGGCGTATTCCATAAAGAGCGTGGCCGGCAGCGCCTCCCAGGGCTTTTCATTCAGCCATTCCGCGCGCCCCACGATGGAATTGACCGCCTCCCGCGGCAGCTTATCCCAGCCCGCCTCGCCGTATTTCGGGAACGGATGATAGTCCGCCCGGCTGAGCAGCATGGTTTCGATATGCTCCGTCGCTTCTCTGATCGTCATGGAAATCCCCTCCTCTTTACTCGACATGATAACCGCCTTTTCGCCGCTTGTCAATACAATTTTGTAAATCCTTGCATGGGATCGTTGCCAATGCCGCGGCCGCCTGCTATAATGGTGAACGGCTTCAATACACAGCAAAATGTACACAAGAAACGGAGTCTTTGCCATGCTGGTTCGCGACAAATCGTTCTATAAGACCTTTCTGCGCCTGTGCGTCACGCTGATGCTCGAGCAGGCCGTCATACTCAGCGTCAATCTGGCCGACAACCTGATGCTCGGCTCCTATTCCGAGACGGCGCTCTCCGGCGTGGCCGCAGTCAACCAGATCCAGTTCGTGCTCCAGCAGCTGGTCTATGCCGTCAGCAACGCCATGATCGTGCTGGGCAGCCAGTACTGGGGGCAGAAGCGCGTGGGCGAGGTGCGCCGCCTGTCCTCGATCGGCCTGCGCGCGGGGCTGCTCATCGCGCTGCTGCTCTTCGCCGCGGTGAGCCTTTTCCCGAACGCCGCGCTGGCGCTGTTCACCGATTCCGCCGCCATCGCCGCGGAGGGCGTCAAGTATCTCTCCATCATCCGCTTCAGCTATCTGTTCTTCGCCGCGACCACCGTCATGCTGGGCACGATGCGCATCGCCGAGTCGGTTCGCATCGCGCTGCGCGTGTCGATCGTGGCGCTGATCGTCAATGTGTCGATCAACTATCTGCTCATCGCCGGCCGTCTCGGCGCGCCGGAAATGGGCGTGCGCGGCGCGGCCATCGGCACGCTGATCGCGCGCATCGTCGAGTTCGTCATCGTGGCGCGCCACCTGTTCCGCAAGGAAAAATCGCTCGCGATGAAGCCGCGCGACTATCTCTCCATCGACCGCGCCATGCTGCACGATTTCGTCCGCGTGGGCACGCCGGTCATCATCACCGCCGGGCTGTGGGGCGTTTCGAACGCGCTGCAAACGGTCATACTGGGGCATCTGAGCGACAGCGCCATCGCCGCGCAGTCGATTTCCTCCACAATCTTCCTGCTGCTCAAGTCCACCTCGGTGGGTGCGGCCTCGGCGGCGGCCATCATCATCGGCCGGGCGGTCGGCGCGGGCGATATGCCGAAGATCCGCGCCTATGCCCGCACGCTGCAATGCCTGTTCGTGGGCATCGGCCTCGTGCTGGGGCTGATCATGTTCGTCATCCGCATCCCGCTGCTGAGCGTCTATCAGGTGTCCGACGAAACGCGCGCGCTGGCCAATGCCTACATGATCATCCAGAGCGTCGTGCTCTTCACCATGTCCTATCAGATGCCGGTCAACACGGGCATCATCCGCGGCGGCGGCGACACGCGCTTTGCGATGATCCTCGATCTGGTGAGCATCTGGGGCGTCGTCATGCCGGTGTCGCTGCTTGCGGCGTTCGTGTGGAGGCTCTCCCCCATCGCCGTGATCATCTGCCTGAACGCCGATCAGTGCTTCAAGTGCATCCCCGCCTTCATCCGCGCGAACAGCTATAAGTGGATCAAAAATCTGACCCGCAGCGCCTGAAAGCAGGCGCAGAGCGGCGCGTTTCCTCGACAGATCGTGAGGAAACGCGCCGCTCTGTTTTTATGTCATTTTCGGATGAACGCCTCGCCGCCCTCTTCTTCCTCCAGCGGCGCATAGCGCTCCACGCGCATATGCAGATCGTATTTCTCCCGCAGCGCCGCAATTGAGCGCATCATCGGCGAGGCGTGATGCCGATCAAGCGCCTCCTGATCGCGCCAGCGGTCGATCAGCAGCACAGTCTCCGGATCGTCCATCGGAAAGAAATAGTCATAGCGCTCGTTGCCGTCCTCCGCGCGAACGGCGGTGGCAAGGCCGCTTTTCTCCATTTCCCCGGCAAAGGCGCGCGCGCTGCCGTTTGTCCCCGTATAGTAGAGATTGACCGTCAGGCTCATGCGCTTTCCTCTCTTTCTATTCAGACAAATTCAACGCCCGTTTCGCGCGTCTGCGCCCGGAAAACGAGCGGATAGCGCGCCCCAAGCGCCGCAAGCGCCCGCTCCGGCTCATTAAACACGCCGAAAACGCAGGAGCCGCTGCCGCTCATCGCCGCAAACGCTGCGCCCGAGCCGTAAAAATCGGCGATCGCCCACGCCACCGCCGGGCTTAACGTTTCCGCCGGCCGCGTCAGATGATTGACGGCATACCGCCTCAGCCGCGCATAGTCGCCCGAGAGCAGCGCCGCCTGCGCCGCGTCCATATCGGCGCGCGCGGGAACCTCCGCCGCGTCGAACGCCTGAAACACCGCGCCGGTGGACAGTCCCTGATCAGGCATGGCGAGAATCAGTTCGGGCGATACATTCGCCCGCAGTTTCGTCAGCCTCTCGCCGATCCCCCGCACGCGCTGAAGCCCGCCCGTCAGGCAGAACGGAAAATCCGCGCCCAGCGACAGGCCCAGCTCGAGCAGCCTTTCCTCGCTCAAATGAAGCGCCCAGAGCCGGTTCAACGCCCTCAGCGCCGCCGCGCCGTCCGCGCTGCCGCCGCCCAGCCCCGCGCGCGCGGGGATACGCTTTTCGAGCGCGATCGCAGCGCCGCGCCGGCATCCCGTCTCCCGCCGCAGCAGCTCCGCCGCCCGGCAGACGAGATTTTTATCGTCCCAGACGGGCGCGGCGCCGTTCACGCTCAGGGACAGCGCGTCGCTTTCCTCAAACGTCAGCGTATCGTGCAGCGAGATCGACTGCATGAGCATATCCATTTCGTGATAGCCGTCGTCCCGCCGCCCCTCAATGGCCAGCGCCCAGTTGATCTTTGCATTGGCATGTGCTTTCAGCATGGCGTTTCTCCGTCAGGTCGTGCTCATCGAATCGCGAATCACATCGATGACCGCGGACAGACTGTCGTAGTCCTCGGTGGGCGCGGTGAAATGCAAAAGGTAGATGCGCCGCGCCGAATGGACATAACAGATCAGCGCATAGCCCGTGTAGGATTTTCCGGTCGCCTTGTCGCGGGCGGTGTACTTCTGCCGGATGCCCTTCACGTCCATGATGGCGACGTCCTCCTTCAGCTCGCCCGCCTCATAGCCCTCGCTGTTTTCCGACACCAGCGTCATGAAATCGGCCAGCTGCGCCTTGATCTGCTTGGTTTCCGGCTTTTTCGACATGACCTTGCTGGTCACGGCCAGGCGCGCCGCCAGATCGCCCGCGTTGACCGGCTCGACATAGCAGATCGTCGATTTGCCGGGCGAGTTGATCCAGTGCGAGGGATACTTGAAGCTGACCGCCAGCGTGGAATTGGTGACGACATAGTATTGATAGTTCTCGATCGCCACAACCGGCACCGGCGTCGGCTCGGGGGTGGGTTCGGGCGTCGGCTCCGGCGTGGCCGTGGGGGTGGCGGTCGGCTCTTCGGCCGTCGTATCCTTCTTGCCGCAGCCGCACAGCAGCACCATTATGACGATCAAAGCAAGGCTCAGCGCCCTTTTCGCGTTTCTCATATGCGTTACCTCATCGCGTTCTGTTTGACTTTTTGTCTTTTTACCATTATAGGGCATCCGGCGGCTTTTGGCAAGAGGAGGCGCGCATCATTTTGCGCCCGCGCGCGAAAGAGTTTCTCCTTGTGCCGCGTCCCAAAATGTGCTATACTCAAATTGGGATTATGCAATCCAATACGAAAAAGGCCGGCACAATGAACCTGATCATCGACCTGCTTTCGGATATTACCGATCTGCTCGTTGATTTTTGCATGAATCGGATTGTCCGCAGACTTTAAATCGGAGAAGGAGCGGCAAATAGCGGCTCAAACCGCTCCGTATTCCATATATTCCGAACAATTCGAAGGAGGGTACGCCCATGGAAAACGCTTCCGTCAGGCGCGTCCGCATGATGAACAACCGCCCCACGCTCCTGCTGGATGGCGCGGACACGCTCCCGCTGATCTACGCGCTCTCGGATTTCCCGGGCGCGGACAGCCGCACCTACCAGGCACAGAAGAACATTGCCGCGTTCCGGCAGGCGGGGATCAACCTCGTTGCCTGCGATACGAACCTGCTGCTGGGCTGGTACAAGGCCGCCGAGGGCGATTACGACGCGCTCAGGGCGGAGCTTTCCTATGTGCTGGACGCGAACCCCGACGCGCGGATCTTCTTGCGCCTGCACCTCAACCCGCCTTACTGGTGGCTGCGCGATCATCCCGAGGAGCTGATCGTCTACCGCACGAGCGAGGGCGACCTTCCCGGCGTTGACAACGGCGACAGCGACCGGCTCATCCGCGGCGACAAGGACAGGCTGCTGCGCGTCAGCACGGCCAGCGAGCTTTGGCGGCGCGAGGCGGGCGACCGACTGCGCGGCTTCCTCAAATCGCTTAAAAACACGCCGGAGGGGCGCGCGCTGGCCGCGGTGCAGGTGGCCTACGGCCTGAACGGCGAATGGCATCAGCTGGGCACGGACGTGGGGCCGGCAATGCAGACGGCCTTCCGCCGGCACCTGCGCGCGCTCTATACCGACGAAGCCGCGCTGCAAACGGCCTGGAACGACCCGTCCGTCACCTTCGACACGGCGCCCTTCCATCCCGAAACCTTCCAGAGCGGCGACGACGGCCTTTTCCGCGACCCGCGCCTGTCGCGGCGCATCATCGACGCGCAGAAATTCATCCAGCTGAACAACGCCGAAACGATTGTCCATTTCTGCCGCATCGTCAAGGAAACCATGGGCGAGGCCATGCTGGCGGGCGCGTTTTACGGCTATTACATCTACACCGGCGGCCGGAACGCGCCCATCGGCGGCCACCTCATGCCCGAGGTTCTCTATAACGCCAAGGGAATTGTGGACTTCATCAGCGGCCCCGCGCCCTACGCCGAAAACCGCAAGATCGACGCCGTGCCCATGCAGCGCGGCCTGCTCGAATCCAGCCGCCTGAACGGTATGCTCTGGCTCACCGAGATGGATCAGGCCCCCGAGGAATCGCTGGCCTGGCCCGGCGGCGGCAATCCGGCGAAGATGAACGTCTCCATCGCCATGCTGCGGCGCAACATCCTCATGCCGGTGCTCTCCGGCGAGGGCGCGTGGTTCTATGATCACCGCGTCGATTTCACCAACGCCGGCGTTTACCGCAAGCGCGGCTGGTGGGACAACCCACGCCTGATGCGCGAAATCGCCGCGCTGCGCGATGTGATCGAGCGCCGCCGCCGCGCGCCCTATCGCCCCGCGGCCGACGTGCTGTTCGTCTATGACACCGATCAGGCCTACATCCGCACCGACTGCACGGAAAGGCAATACGAGGTCTATTCCTCGATCATGCGCTGCGGCGTGGCGGCCGACACGATCTACCTGAAGGATCTGGACAAATGCGATATCGAGCGCTACAGGCTGATCGTCATGACCAACGCCTTTCTCATCACGCCCGAACAGCGCGCGCTCATCGCCCGCCTGACGCGCGGAAAGCAGGTGATCTGGCTGGACGCGCCCGGCTATTGCGACGGCGAAACGCTCGACTGCCGGCACATTGCCGAAATCACCGGCATGACCGTGCGCCGGCACGCCGCCGAAAACGGCTATACGCTCACAAGGGCGCTGGGCGGCGAGACGCTCACGGACAATCTGGGCGAGAGCGGCGCGCGCTTCTGCATTGAGGACGATCAGGCCGAGACGCTGGGTACATTCGCAGACGGCGCTGTGTGCGCGGCGCGTAAGGGCGATCAGTGGTATTTCGCCTCGCCGCTGCTCAGCCAGGCCGCCGTGCTGCCCGCCGTGCTGGCCTCCGGCGCGCATCGCTATTGCGAGGGCGAGGGAATCAGCGTGCTGGCGGACGGCGAAATCGTGCTGCTCTACGCCAGCAGCGCGGGCGAAAAGACCGTCCGCCTGCGCAATGGCAAAACGCTCACGCACACGCTGCCGGCCTATACGGCGCTGGTGCTCGACGCGCAGACCGGCGCTGTGCTGATGTAACAAAAAGCGTCCGTCAAACGCGCTTGACACGCTGGCAAAGCGCGCGTATACTGACCCATAAACGGCTCTATAAAGGGAGGAACATACCATGATTTACAGTGCCTTTCAGGATTTGAAGCTCTCCCAGCTGGGCTTTGGCGCGATGCGTCTGCCCACGCTGCCCGACGGCTCGATCGACGAAAAACAGGTCTATGAGATGGTCGATACGGCCATCGAGCAGGGCGTGAACTATTTCGACACCGCCTATCCCTATCACGGCGGGCTGTCCGAGCTGGTCATGGGGCGCGCGCTGGCCCGTCACCCGCGAGAGAGCTTCTATCTGGCGACGAAATTCCCCGGCCATCAGCTCAGCGATCATTACGATCCCGCCGCCGTGTTCGAGGATCAGCTCAAGAAATGCGGCGTTGAGTATTTCGATTTTTATCTGATGCACAACGTCTATGAAAACTCACTGTCTGTGTATACCGATCCCAAGTGGGGCATCGTCGATTACTTCATCGAGCAGAAAAAGCGCGGCCGCATCCGCCATCTGGGCTTTTCCTCGCATGGCTCTCTGGACGTGATCCGAGCGTTCCTCGATTACTGCGGCGGCGCGATGGAGTTCTGCCAGATTCAGCTCAACTATCTCGACTGGACGCTGCAAAACGCGCGCGCCAAGGTCGAGCTGCTGAACGAGCGCCGCATCCCCATCTGGGTTATGGAGCCGGTGCGCGGCGGCCGTCTGGCCAAACTTGCGGACGAAGACGAGAAAAAGCTCGCCGCGCTGCGCCCCGATGAGAGCGTCGCCGCGTGGGCGTTTCGCTATCTTCAGGATATAGCGGGCGTGAGCGTCATCCTGAGCGGTATGTCCAACCGCGCGCAGCTCGAGGACAACCTCAAAACCTTCGCCGCGCCCAAACCGCTCTCTTCTCAGGAGCGCGCTCTGCTCGAAACCATCGCCGAGAGCATGAAGAACTCCGTGCCCTGCACCGGCTGCCGCTACTGCACGGCGGGCTGTCCCATGAATCTGGACATTCCTCTCTTTCTGTCGATCTACAACGAGCTGCGCTTCTCGCCCAGCGTCAATGCGACGATGCGCATAGAGTGTCTCCCCGAGGACAGGCAGCCCGCCGCCTGCGTGGGCTGCGGCCAGTGCGCCGCAGTGTGTCCTCAGAAGATCGCCATACCCGATCTTTTGTCCGATCTGTCCGAGCGCATGAAATCGATGCCCACCTGGGCGCAGATCAGCCGGGAGCGCGCCGAGGCGCAGAAAAAACTCGCCGCCGAGCAAAACGGCGTCTGAGCAGGCGCGCTCACAACAGGCGCATCAGCGCCGATCCGCGCAGCTGTGAGCGACAGAACGCAATTCTCTAAGCGATTTTAGCGAAACACACATCCTCTATCCCGCGCATAGTATCCCCATGACGGCGCACTTGCGTCCGAAATGGAGGATTATCGCCATGACCCGTCTCATCACGGCCGTCACCGTCGCCCTGCTGCCCTTTATCGGCACGTCGCTGGGCGCGCTGGCGGTCTTTTTTGTAAAAGGCGGCCTGAATCATCGCCTGAAGCCCGTTCTCAGCGGACTTTCCGCCGGTATTATGACCGCCGCATCGATCTTCTCGCTGCTCCTGCCCGCCATTGAATGGAGCGCCGGCCGCGCGCTGCCCGCCGTATCCGGCTTTCTGATCGGCGTGCTGGCCATGCTGCTCCTCGACGAAGTGCTGCCGCGGCTCACGACCGCCGCCCGCGACCGCACGGATCTACTCGTGCTGGCCGTAACGCTGCACAATCTGCCCGAGGGCATGGCGGTGGGCGTGGCGCTCTCGGCGTTTCTCGTCGGCAGTCCCTTCATGGGCGCGGCCGCCGCGCTGGCTCTCTCGGTGGGCGTCGCCGTGCAGAATGTGCCCGAGGGCGCGATCGTCTCTCTGCCGCTCGCGTCGAAGGGCATGGCGCGCCGGCGCGCGTTCATATTGGGCGTGCTCTCGGGCGCTGTCGAGCCGCTGGGGGCGCTCTTCACGCTCTGGCTGGTTTCATTCGTGACGGCGCTTCTGCCCTATGTTCTCGCGCTGGCCGCCGGCGCGATGATCTATGTCGTCGTGCGGGAGCTGATTCCCGAATCGCTGGAAAACGGCGCGGGCGCTTGGGGCGTAACGGCGTTTTCGCTGGGCTTCGCACTGATGATGCTGCTCGACGTCGCGCTGTGAAAATGGGGCTTTTCAAACGCCGGAAATCATGCTACAATAGAGCGTAGCTGAAAGGAGAGCGGTTCCCGACGGATTTTTGCGCGGCGCTCAGCTTCTTTGGATTTGACCGTCGCGATTCAGTCAAATAAATGGAAATTCCGCCCCGCTCCAGGGCCTTGCCCTTAAAAGCGCCGAAATCGCCGTCCGCAAGGCCTTTCAGACACACCCCATGCGCGGAAATTACGATTTGAGGGAGTTTTACGCCATGAATATGCGCGAATGGTTCAAGGGCAAAAACGGCATGATGATCCACTGGGGGCTTTACTCGCTGCTGGGCGGCGAATACCGCGGCCGCAAGAGCAGCGCCTACGCCGAGTGGATCCAGTCCCATCAGCGGATTCCCAACGCCGAATACAGCCGGCTGGCTTCCGTGTTCAATCCCATCTACTTCAGCGCCGACGAGTGGGTTCGCCTGGCGAAGGAGTGCGGCATGGACTATTTCGTCGTCACCTCGAAGCACCACGAGGGCTTTGCGCTGTTCGGCTCCGAGGCCAGCCGCTTCAATATGCGCGACGCGACGCCCTTTGGCCGCGACGTGATCGCCGAGCTGGCCGAGGCCTGCTATAAATACGGCGTGAAGCTGGGCCTTTACTATTCTCAGGATCTGGACTGGCATGAGGAGCACGGCGGCGGCTATCTGAGCGATCCGAAATACTGCGCCGGCACCGCCTGGAACAACGACTGGGACTTTCCCGGCGTTGAAAACAAGAATTACGACATTTGTTTCCGCGAAAAGATCATGCCGCAAGTCGAGGAGCTGCTTACGCATTACGGCGAGCTGTGCCTGATCTGGTTCGACGTGCCCATGACGCTCGAGGAAAAGCACTCCCGCGCCATTTACGACGCGATCAAGCGCTATCAGCCCGAGTGCCTGATCAATTCCCGCCTGGGCAACGGCGCGTACGATTACGTCTCGCTGGGCGATAACGAAATCCCCGATAAGCTGCCCGACCCCGCCATGACAATGGACGGCCTCGACGCAAACGACATTTGCGGCTTCAAGCCCTCGCCGTGGGGACTGTACGAAACCGCCGCCACGCTGAACAACTCCTGGGGCTATTGCGCCTGGGATCGCGATTGGAAGTCCCCCGAGCGCGTCGCCGAGATCCGCAGGCACCTGAACAAGCTGGGCATCAACTATCTGCTCAACGTCGGCCCCGACGCGCTGGGCCGCATCCCCGTGGACGCAGAGCGTATACTGCGCGCCGCCGCCGAGCTGTAAACCATTAAAAACGCAAACCCGCCTGCCCGAGATATTGCATCGGACAGGCGGGTTTTTTATGTCTCCTTATTCGGCGGCGCTGTTAAACAGCTCGATCATGGCGCTCAGGGATTCGGCGAAATCTGCTTCGATCTCCGCGCGATAGCCCTTCTGGCGCTCGAGCGTTTCCTGAAGAACCTCGATTTCAGCGCTGTAATCGGCGTTTTCCGTCTCCAGCTTTTCCGCGACGGTGCGAATGACCGTCCAGAGATTTTCGCCCGGGTAGCGGATCATGCCCTCGCCCCATGTGCCCGCCGTGTTGTTGTTCATCTTCGCGAGCATATAGGCGTAGGTCTCGGCGCTGAACGAATAGGCATACCAGTTATAATCGACGCCGGAGAAGCAGTCGTTATAGGCCGTCTCGCCGTCGCCCGTCTCGAGCGCCGCAATGGCCGTCTCGAGCGCGTCGATGTTCCATTCGTTCATCTCAAAGGTGAAGATCAAATTGTCCTCGTAATCGAACGCAAAGAAGCGATCGGTAAGCTCGGCATAGATTTCGTGCAGCTTCTTGTCCAGCGCAATACCTTCCGCGCGCAGCTGCGCCGCCTGATCCGCATCGCCCGATTCCAGCGCCGCGGCGTAATCGGCGTTCAGCTGAGCGACCCGCGCGTCCACGGCCTCGGCGGCGGCATACACGCTGTCAAAATCCTGCGCCGCTTCGCCGGCATAGGCCTCTTCCATCGCCTTTAAGTGCGCGGTGAACGCCATGGGGCGCGCCGCCAGATCGTCAAACTCGACGGCCAGCGTGGCGAAGAGCTTCAGCACGACCGCCCACGCGTCCTCGTCCACGCCCAGCTTGTCGCTGTCCATCGAGGAATGATAGGCCGTGCCGTGATAGATTTCCTCCGGCTCGGCATGGGAGGCGACCACGGAGGGCACGCCCTTGCGCACATAGCTGAAATCCTCCGTCCAGCAGCTGGTGTACGCCTTGGGCTCGACCTCATAGCCGCTGCCCTCGAACACGCTCTGCGCGATGGGCGCGACGAAGCCGTTCAGCTCGTCCACGCTCGCCAGCGAGAACAGCGTGTGACCCTTCACCGGATACATGCCGTCGATGTTGAGGATGACGAAGGCGTTCTCCGCCCATTCGGGATGCAGATCGTAGATCATGTGATACGCGCCCGCCGACCAGTCGTACTCGGTGTCGGTGCGCCCCCATTCCTCCGCGCCGTGCAGCACGAAGCGCAGCGTCTTGTCGGGCACATAGCCGCTCTCCTTGAACGCGCGCGCAATGGCCAGCACGCTGCCCACGCCCTCCGCGTCGTCGAAGAACGAATGGTAATAGCCGTCATAGTGCGCGAAGAAGTAGATCACCTCGTCGGTCTTGCCGGGAATCTCCGCCCAGACGTTCTGGGAGGTTCCGTTCTCGGTGACGACGCTGTCCACGTCCAGCCGCACGGTCGCCTCGCCGTCGCCCGCGTCGATCAGCGCGCGCAGCGTCTTTGCGCCGCTCCGGCTGATGGCGAACGCCGGCGCATAGGCCGGGCCGCAGATGTCCTGAGAGCCGACGGTGTCCTCATCCCATGTGGCGTAGCCCTCGACGTTGCAGAGTATGACGCATTTCGCGCCGTGAATGTAGGCCTCATAGGCGGGAATCTCCGCCCACCAGTCCTCGGCCTGATTGATGTCGACCAGCACGACCTTGTCCTTCACATCCAGCCCTTCATAGTCCGCGTCCGTGCCGCGGCCGGCATAGACGATCTGAACGTCGCCCTCGAATGTCATGTTGGTGGCAAAGCCGCCCAGCGCGATGAACTGCTCCGCGCCGCTCTCGTCCTTGTAGTAGACGCGGCCCTTGTTGAACGACCATGTGTCCGCCGTAAAGCGCTCCGTGTTGACCGTGTCAAAGCCCATGTCCTTCAGCTCGGACTCGATCAGCTCGGCGGCCTGACGCTCGGCCGCACTGCCGCTGGAGCGGTTGCCCACGTCGGGGTTGTCGCCCAGCTCGGAAATCGCCCTGGTCACGCGATGGGCATAGGCCACGTCCAGCCGCGAGAGCACGTCCTCGAGCGTCGAGGGAACCGCCTCCTGCGCGAGGGCGGGCAGCGCGCCCAGAGCCACGCACAGAGTCAGGAACAGAGACAGAACCTTTTTCATGTTCGTTTCCTCCAATCGTATGTCCGTCGCAGGCTGTCTGGGCAAAGAAAAAAAAGCGATGTACGCATACGCACACCACCTCATAAACTATGAGATAAGGATAGGTTGTCAGAGTCTATACAGTAAAGGACTTACTTTTACTACTCTTATTGACCATTTCACCGCGGCTGTACGTTCAAGCGTTGTGAAACTGAGCTTTGAACTCAATCAATAAAATACAGCGAAAGCTGCGTGCGAGTTTATACCCCGCATCGGCATTTGACCCGGCTGTCCGTCCGGCCTTGCATCGTAAACGATGGGTCATGTCTTTTACCCGGAATGACTCTTCTCTCATTCCTTATCTGCGACAGAGAAAACGATACCAGATCCTGACCCGCGCCACAAGAAAGAACGGATTAAGATTTTTGCGCGTTTTATCGGCGCATTGTCCGGCCATTCAATGCTTTTAAGCGATATTTTCGCGCGATTTTTCCGCCCAATACACACGTCGGCGCGATTTTGCCAAACACAAGGCGCGCGATCGTCTATAACATTCGTATTTTGATGCACCTATCTGTCCCGCTTCCATTATTAACGCCGCGTTACGGCGATGGCCGGCAGAAATTTTTGCATCTCCCCGCCGGCCGATTCATATCACAGCGTCACGCCGCTTTTGAAAATGTACAGTCCGCGCACGCCCCGCTGCTCGGCGCGCGTCTGTCTTGCACCCGAAGCGATCTTCAGCACGTCACCGCGCAGCCGCGCCGAGAGCGATTCCATCGACTCGCCCTCCAGCAGCGCGCCGGCGTTAAAGTCCATCCAGAGCGGCTTTTTTTCGTAAAGCGCCGTGTTTGTGGCGATTTTTACCGTCGGCACAGGACAGCCGAACGGCGTGCCGCGCCCGGTCGTGAACAGCACCAGCTGAGCGCCCGCCGCCGCCAGCGCCGTGGACGACACGAGGTCGTTGCCCGGCGACCAGAGGAGATTCAGCCCCGCCTTTTCCGCGCGCGCGCCGTAGCCCAGCACGTCCACGACCGGCGCGTGGCCGCCCTTCTGCGTGCAGCCGAGCGACTTTTCCTCCAGCGTCGTAATGCCGCCCGCCTTGTTGCCCGGCGAGGGATTCTCGTACACCGGCTGATGATTCTCCACAAAATAGCGCTTGAAGTCCTCGATGAGCGCCACCGTCCTGTCGAACGTCTCGCGATCGACGCAGCGATTCATCAGCAGCCGCTCCGCGCCGAACATCTCCGGCACCTCAGTCAGCAGGGTCGTGCCGCCCTGCGCGACCAGCCAGTCGGAAAACGCGCCCGCCAGCGGATTGGCCGTGATGCCCGAAAAGCCGTCTGAGCCGCCGCATTTAAGCCCCACGCACAGCTTTGACGCGGGCAGCGTCTCGCGATGATCGCCCGCCGCCGCTTTAATGATCTCGCCGATCAGCCGCACGCCGTCCGCCGTTTCGTCGCCGCTGTCCTGACAGTTGACGAATTTGACGCGCGTCTTGTCCCAGTCCCCCAAAACCTTTTTGAATTCGCCGATGTTGTTGTTCTCGCAGCCCAGCCCGACGATCAGCGCGCCCGCCGTGTTGGGGTGCTTCGCCAGCGCCGCGAGCAGCCGCTGCGTGTTTTCCAGATCGCCGCCCAGCTGCGAACAGCCGTAGGGATGCTCGAACGCATAAATGCCCTCGACCGTGCTCCCGGCAAGCGCGCGCGCCGCCTGCTCGATCTGCCGCGCGACGGCGTTCACACAGCCGACGGTGGGCAGGATCCAGATTTCATTGCGAACGCCCGCGCGGCCGTCCGGACGCAGATAGCCTTCAAACGTGCTTCCGTCCCTTGGCGGCAGCGGCCAGAGCGGCGCGGGAACATATTCATACGTCTCGTGCTCGCGCAGCGCCGTGCGCAGGTTGTGGCTGTGAACGTGCTCGCCGGGCGCAATGTCCCGCGTCGCCATGCCGATTGGATCGCCGTATTTGATCACCGCCTCGCCCGCCGCGATGGGGCGCAGCGCAATTTTGTGCCCGGCGGGAATGTCGCCCTCGGCTCTCAAAAGCACCGCCACGTTGTCCCGCGGATGAATCTGTCTGTACGTCATATTTCCCGCTCCATCGCGCGCCGAATCGCGTCCTTCACGCCCAGCGCGCGGATATTTTTCAGATCGACGATCGCCTGATCGACAAAGCCGTTCAGCCCGTTCAGATCCTCGCCCCAGAAATCGACGCGGCCCGCCAGATCGCGCAGCAGCTTCTCCGGCGCGGCGCTTCGATTTTCCCAGAAGAAATCGATCGCGGCGCGGTCGTCGCGCACGGTATATTCGTTCCCATCGCGCTTCCCGACGAGCGTGCCGTCCTCATTGCGGCGAACGGGCGTATAGAACGCCGCCAGCGCCGCCCATGAGAACGTCAGGCAGCGCGGCAGGCGACCGGTCTTTTCA
>SFOF01000191.1 GCA_004552515.1 Clostridiales bacterium | reverse complement strand
CCTCGCGCCCGGAGAGCAGGGACATGCCCTTCTGCGCATCGTCCGCGGAGAACACACCCGAGAAGGTGGAGAGCAGGTCGGCCATCGCGCTGGCCTTGATGACGGCGGGCGTGCTGCCGCTCCTCGTCCTGCCCGCGCCGAGGTTCGCCAGCGCGTCCTTCTGGCATCCCTCCGCGATGGTCCGGGCGTCCACGTCCTTGAGTCCGTAGCCCCACAGGAGCTTGAAGCCCGTCGCGGCGCTCTCGCCCTCCTTCGCCAGCGCGCTGGTGTAGGCGTAGATCATGTTGCTGGTGTGCGAAAGGTTCAGCCCCAGCGTGTTGCGCATGGACACGGTGCTCTTTGCGGTGGAGACCACGCTTGCGTCCGCCTTGAGGCGCGCGTCCCCCTCGTGCATGAGCCGGTCGATGTCCATCGCCAGCGCAATCTTCTCCTGCGCGGGCAGCGCGTCCAGCTCTGCGCTGTAGTTGCACACCGTCTCGTAGCGCTCATCCGGCGGAAGGATGTCATCCTGCTCGTCGTTCTCGATGAGCGCGGCGCTCTCTCGCACGCCCTGGATCAGCAGCGCGACGCTCTCCTCGTCCATCGCCTGCGTTGAGGCCGTGCCGATGCGCTCCCCCACGCGGCCGCGCAGCGTCACGCTGAGCCTGTCGCTGACCTGATAGTCCTCCAGCGCGCCGTCGCGCAGCCGGTCCGACTGATCGCGCCGCCGCAGCTCGAAGCGGCCGTCGGTCATGCCCAGCAGATGCGCGTTGGCATGGGCGAGCACCTGCTCGAGATAACTGCGCTGCACATACTGCTCGAAGGACACGCGCTGGCGTCCCTCCATTTTTCCCTCGCTGATCTTTACGAGCCGCTGAAGCCGCGCCATCGCCTCGCCCGCGGCCAGATAGCGCGCGTTCAAATCGCGCAGCCGCTCGAGCTGACGCGCGTTGAGGTCGCGGCGGCTCAGCACGTCGGCCTGCTCCCTGTTGAGCGTCTCCAGCCGTTCGGCGGCCTGACCAGCCCGTTCCAGCGCGCCGTGATCGACGCTCCTGCCCGCCGTCTCGGCGCTCAGGCGGTCGATCTCCGCCCTGTTCAGCGCCGCCTGACGGTCGTATTCTGTGATTTGCGCGCGGATATGCTCGCGCGTTTCGCCGTCCAAGCGCGCATTCCGCCAGTCCGCTTCGCCGTCGAAGCCCTGCGCGCGCACCGCCTGATCGAACGAATTGGCCGCGTCCTCCGCGCGCCGGGCGGCCTGCTCCGCGTCGCGCTTCATCGCGTCCAGCCGGCCGGACAGCTCGCCCAGCGCCCGTTCGCTCTCGCCCGCCTCGCGCCTGACCCGCTCGATCTGCGCCGACATTTCGGCCTGCGCGCGCGCGGTAAGCGCCAGCGCCGACCGCGCCTGACGCGCGTCCGCATAGCCCAGCGTCTCCTGCGAGAGCGCGCTGAGCCGCTCCCGCGCCGCCGCCAGCGCGCCGCCCTGCTCGGTCAGGGCCTTGCGTTCCTCCGCAAGCGCCGCTTCGGCGCGCTCGATGAGCGCCCGGCCCTCATCGCGCCTCTTCTGCGCCGCGCGCGTATTCTGGAGGGCCGCGTTCAGCTCGCTCAATCGCGCGTTCAGCCGGATCGCCTGCCGCCGCGCTTCGAGCTGCGCCGCCGCGAGAGCGCGCCCCTCCGTCTCGACCTCCAGCGACTGAGCGGCCTCCCGCGCCTGCGCGTCGATCTCCTGAAGCCGCGCAGCCTGCTCGGCGTTGTCGCGCGCCAGCCGCTCGTGGACGTCGCGGACGCGCGCCGCCTCGGCCTTGAGCGCCTCGAGCAGCTCCGCTGAGGGCACGGCGCCCCTGTTTTCAATCAGCACAGCCGGCTGCGGATGCGCTTTCGAGCCGCACACCGGGCAGGGCTGATCGTCCTTCAATTCGCGCGCGAGCAGTCCCGCCTGCGAGGCGAGATAGCGCGTATAGGCGGCGTTATAGCGGCTCTCGGCGGCGGCGAGGACGCGTTCCGCGCGGCGCTGATCCTCAAGGCTCTCGCTCAGGCGCGTCCGCCCGACGGCCAGCGTCTCGGCCAGGCGCGCCAGCCGCGTCAGGCTCTCCATGCGCTTTTCCAGCTTTTCCAGCTCGGCGCGCGTCTGCGTGAGGGCGGTTTCCGCGCGCGTCCCCTCGGCGATTTCGGCCTCGAGCCGCGCGACCGCCGCCTTGAGCTGCTCGATCTGCTTCTCATAGGTTTCGCTCTGGCGGCGCGCTTCGGCCTGCGCGCGTTCAAGGCGAGCCACCTCCGCCGCAGCCGCGTCGCGCGCGTCGAAACGGGGCAGCAGCTTTTCCAGATTGCTTTTGTCGATCGAGAGCTTCTCCAGCCTTTCGCTCATCGCGGGCAGCGCCTTTGCGGTTTCGGCGGCGGCGTCCCGGCGGGTCTGCGCGGCCTCGAGCTGCGCGGCCGCGCCGTCAAGGCGGCTTCGCGTCTCATTAAGGCGGCGGCGCTGCTCGGTGAGCGCGGCAGCTTCGTCGCCCAAAAGCGCGGCCTGCTCGGCGGTTTTCAGGCGCGCGCGCAGCGTATCGGCGGTCTGGGATTGCGCGTTCAGAGCTTCGGCGCGCTTTTTCGCCGCGTCCAGCTGCTCAAACAGCGCGTTGGTGCGCTCCTCCTCGGCCTTTTTCTGCACGGCGGCGGCATAGTCGGCGCGCGCGGCAGCGATTTCGCTCTTCAGGGCGGACGCGCGCTCGAGATCGGCGGCGATCATCCCCTCGGCGGCGGGCAGGAGCGTCTGCGCGTCGGCGGCGCTCTCGACGTTGGGCGCATCGGGCAGACGCAGCTCGGACAGGCCGGCGATCATGTCGCGCGACATCTGCTCGACGGCCTCCCGCTTCCTGTCGGCGCGCTCCCGCAGCACCCTGCACAGCCGCTCGCAGACGTGCGTGCCGAACAGCCGCCGGAAGATCTCCTCGCGTTCGCGGGATTTGGCCAGCAGCAGATTGAGGAACTCGCCCTGCGCCAGCATGGACACCTGCTTGAACTGGGTGTAGTCCAGCCGGATGAGCGATTCGATCTCCTGCCGCGCCTCGTTGTCGTTTTCGATGGGCAGGCGGCCGGGCATGGTCAGGCAGACGCGCGCGGCCTGGGTGCGCGTGCCCTGGCCATTGCGGAGAGGCCGCTCGTAGCTGGGCGAACGGCGGATATTGTAGGTCTTGCCGCCGTGCTCAAAGGTGAGATCGACGTAGGTCGGGTCGTTCGGCAGGGCGTAATCGCTGCGCATCCCGCTGCCGGAGCGGCGCTCGTTGGTCACGCGGCCATAGAGCGCATAGGCGATCGCGTCGAATATCGTGGTCTTGCCCGCGCCGGTGTCGCCGGTGATCAGGAACACGCCGCTCTCGCCAAACGCGGAAAAGTCGATCGTCGTCTCGTGGGCGTAGGGGCCAAACATGGCCATGGTGAGCTTAAGCGGCCTCATGCGTTTTCCTCCTCCCGCGCCTCGGCAAGCGCGCTCTTTACATCTTCTGCTTCCTCGGAACTGAGCGGCTGGCCGGCGGCTTCCTCATAGAAGCGCTCGAACACACTCATGGGGTCGCGCCGTATGCGCCGCGACGCGGACAGCGGCCCGGACGGCTGGGATGCGCGCATATCGCCCTCCCGCCGCACGCTGACCACGCGGGGATAGCGCGCGCGCAATCGCTGCATGGCGTCGAACACAGGCTGCTCGTCGGTCAGACGCACCTCGATGAAATCGCCGTCGCGATCGGACGCGGGCCGCTCGAGCAGCTCCTCCAGCCTGCCGCGCTCCGTGCGCAGATCGATGGACGGCCTGACCGGCACGAGCTGCACGCGCGTCTCGCCCTTCGAGCAGAGATCGACCACGGCAAAGCTCTTGAGCGAGGCCGACTCGCCCAGCGCGTATTTGAGCGGCGCGCCGGCATAGCGCACGAACTCGCCGCCCACGCGCTGCGCCTGATGCAGGTGCCCCAGCGCGACGTAATCGAACCCGCCGACCGACTCGGCGCTCACCAGCTCCGTGCCGCCGACGAAGATCATCTCGGAATCAGACCGCAGCGGCATGGAGCCGGACGCGCACACGAACTGATGCGCCACCAGCACGTTGCGCTCATGGGGATTCACATTCATGTGCCGGACGGCGCAGCGCACCGCGTCGTCATAGCCGCCGATAATTTCGCCCCCGGCCTGCGCGCGGATATAGCCCGGCCTGAAGAACGGCAGAAGATAGAAGTTGACCGGCCCGAAAGCGTCCGTGAGCGTCACGGGCGGCTGGCCCAGCCGGTAATCGCCCGCGATATACACGCCGCTGCGCTCGAGCAGGGGGCTTAAAAACGACAGCCGCTCGGGGGAATCGTGATTGCCCGCGATGAGCAGAACGGGCTTGCCCAGCTGAGAGAGCAGCGTCAAAAAGCCGTCCAGCAGATTGACGGCCTGCGTGGAGGGCGCGGCGCGGTCGTAAACGTCGCCGGCGATGACGACCGCGTCCACGTCGTTATGGCGAATATAATCGATGATCTGCCCGAGGATTTCCCTTTGCAGCTCAATCAGGCTGAATTCG
>SFOF01000190.1 GCA_004552515.1 Clostridiales bacterium | reverse complement strand
CATCGTGCTGGGCATATTCATCAACGTCTGGTTCGCCCTGTACGACAATTTCCTCAAGCCGGTCAATCCCGATGATCAGACAACCGTCACCTTCAAGATCAATCAGGGCGACTATGTCAGCACCATCGGCAATCATCTGGTGGAGCAGGGCCTTCTGCGCAACAAGGGCATTTTCAAATACATGGTCATGTTCAAGGGCGTGACCAGCGACATCCAATACGGCACCTATCAGCTCTCCCCCAGCATGAACGTCTCCGAGATCATCGACATACTGTCCTCCGGCACCTCGAGCGTCGAGCGCAGCATTACGATTATTCCCGGCTGGACGGTCGAGGACATCGCCAACTACTTCTATACCATCGGCGCGATTGAAAACAAGGCCGAGTTCCTGGCGCTGTGCAACGATCAGGAAAAGTTCGCCTCCGTATCGCATCAGGTGGCGCAAGCCGTCGAAGCAGGTTCGACCTCCGGTCGCAAATATCTGCTTGAGGGCTATCTCGCGCCCGATACCTACCGCGTGTTTACCACCGCGTCGGCTGAATCGCTCATCAAGACGCTGCTGAGCCAGACCGAGCTGGTCATGGACGATCTCTACGCCTCCATCGAGGCCAATGAAGCCGTCGCAGAGGGCAGCTTCGTTTCCACGCTGACGCAGGATCAGACCATCATACTGGCCTCCATGATTGAAAAGGAAGCCGGTACCGCCGACGATTACGGCCGCGTTTCCGCCGTCTTCCACAACCGACTGGCGCGCGGCATGCGCCTTGAGTCCGACCCGACGGTCAAGTATGTCACCGGCTCGACCGATTTCATACTGCCCAGCGACGAGCTGAATCTGGACAGCGCCTATAACACCTACGTCATCGGCGGCCTGCCCGTCGGCCCGATCTGCAATCCCTCCAAGGCGGCGATTGAAGCGGCGCTGCATCCCAATCAGGACTACATCAACGAGGGCTATCTCTACTTCTGCTCCAAGGATCCCAGTTCGGGCGAGCTGCAATTCAGCCGCACGCTGGAGGAGCACGAAGCCGCTGTCGCTCAGTATCGTCCGCTGTGGGAAGCCTATGACGCCGAGCAGCGCGCCAAGGCCGCGGAAACGCCGCAGCCGACCGAAGGGACAAATCCGTGAGGCTGCCTGAATTGCTCGCGCCCGCGGGCGGTGAAAAGCAGCTGAAAGCCGCCGTTCGATTCGGCGCGGACGCCGTCTATCTGGGTGCAAATCGCTACGGGATGCGCGCCCATGCCGGAAACTTTGATGAAGAAGCGCTTGCGCGCGCGACAGCCTGGTGTCACGCGCGCGGCGTAAAGGTCTATCTAACGCTCAACATATTCGCCTACGACGAGGACATCGAGCCGCTCGTCGATCTGGCGAAATACGCCGTGCGCGCCTGCGATGTGGACGCGCTGATCATGGCCGATCCGGGCGCGATCGCCGCCGTCATGGACGCACTTCCCGAGGCGGAAATCCACCTGAGCACGCAGATGAGCACCATGAACGCGCGCGCCGTCCGCTTCTGGCATGACGCGGGTATAAAGCGTGTCGTTCTTTCGCGCGAGGTATCTCTCGACCGGATCAAAGCCCTGCGCGCGGCGATTCCGCAGAGCTGTGAGCTGGAGGCGTTCGTCCACGGCGCGGTGTGTATGTCCTATTCGGGACGCTGCACGCTGAGCAAATATCTGACCGGCCGCGACGCGAATCGCGGCGACTGCGCGCAGGCCTGCCGCTGGACATACCGTCTCGAGGAGCAGAAGCGTCCGGGCGAGTATTTCCCCGTTGAGGAAACGGAAAGCGGCGTTCACATATTCAGCGCGGGCGATATGAATATGCTGCCCTATCTGGATCGGCTGTGCGGCGTTCCGCTCGATTCGCTCAAGATCGAGGGGCGCATGAAGAACGAATATTACGTCGCGACGGTCGTCGGCGCGTACCGGCAGGCGCTCAACGCCATTGCGCGCGGCGAATTTGACGATGAAACGCGCGCGCGATTAAGCGGCGAGCTGCTCAAGATCAGCCACCGCCCCTACGACACCGGCTTTTACTTCGGCGCGCCCGAGCATCCCGGCGACCGCGACTGGTTCACGCAAAGCCGCGAACTGGCCGCGCGCGTGTTGAGCTTTTCGAAGGGACGCGCCGTGATCGAGGTCAAAAACAAAATCCTTTCCGGCGATTCATTGGAGCTTATGACGCCGGCGGGTACATTCGGCTTCACGCTGGGCGACATCACCCGCGCGGACGGCGCCGTGTGCAGCGCGTGTCCGCAGCCGAACAGCATCGTCACGATCGATCTGCCCCATCCCTGCGAGGAGGGCGATCTGATTCGGGGGACGTGCAGAAATCATCAGACAGGCGAATAGATTATTAGGGCGATCACGGCGGCGAAGAGCCGCGTCGGGAGGGTTGCCCTATGTTTTTGTCCGTCCTCTTTTCGGAAATCGCGCATCTCTTAGGCGGCGCATGGCTGATCTTTTCCCATATCAGCGGGAAAAGCTCCTTTCCGCAGGCGCTTTCGGCGGAGAAGGAGCAGGCGCTCATCGCGCGCATGACCGCCGGCGACGAAACCGCCGCGCAAACGCTGATCGAGCACAACCTGCGCCTCGTCGCCCACATCGCCCGCAAATATACCGCCTGCGGCATCGACCGCGACGATCTGGTGTCGATCGGTTCCATTGGACTGATCAAGGCGGTGCGCTCCTACCGGCCGGAAAGCGGCAAGCTGGCCACCTATGCCGCGCGCTGCATCGAGAATGAAATGCTCATGGCCATTCGCAGCAATCGAAAAACGCGCGGCGACATTTCGCTCAACGCGCCCATCGGCTCCGACAAGGAAGGCAACGAAATCATGCTGCACGACATCCTCGGCACCGATGCGGACGGCGTGCCCGACGCTGTGGCCACGCGCATCGACGCAGGCCGCGCCATCGCCGCGCTGAACAGGACGCTGGACAGCCGCGAGCGAACGGTGATCGTCATGCGCTACGGCCTGATGGACGGCACGGTCTATTCACAGAATGACATCGCGGCGCTGCTGGGCATATCGCGCAGCTACGTCAGCCGTATTGAAAAAAAAGCGCTGGGCAAGCTCAGAAAGAAGCTCGACCGCGCATAAGGGCGATTTAATCGGGAAAGACACACTGTAAGGAGAAAAACGATATGATTCACTTTGGCCCGGCAGGCAACTGCCAGCGATTTTACGACGAGGGCTATAAGGGCAGCGAACAGGCGCCCGCCTGGATCGCCGCGCAGGGGCTCAACGCCTACGAGTACGCCGCGGGGCACGGCGTATCGATCGGTGCAGAAAAGGCAAGGCTCATCGGCGCGGAAGCTCAAAAAGCAAACATCGCCGTATCGATCCATGCGCCCTATTACATCAACGGCGCCAATCTCGAAAAGCTCGAAAACAACATTGCCTATCTCATGGACGCGGCGCGCGCCGTCAAGCTGATGGGCGGCGGCCGCGTGGTGTTTCATCCCGGTTCGCCCTCACGAATGAAACGCGATGCGGCGCTGCAAAACACGCTGGAAACGGTCGCTCTGGCGCGCAAGAGGCTGGACGACGCGGGCTATGCCGACATTCTGCTCTGCCCCGAAACAATGGGGCGGCCGTCGCAGCTGGGCACGCTGGACGAGATCATCGCGCTGTGCCAGGCCGTACCCGGCACGCTGCCCACGATCGACTTTGCGCATCTCCACGCGATCACGCTGGGCGCAATGACCGACGAGGCCGCGTTCGAAGCCGTCGTCGGTCGCCTGATCGACGGACTGGGCTACGAGCGCGTTCAGCATTTTCACGCGCATTTCAGCCGCATCGCCTTTACGAACAAGGGTGAAAAATGCCATATGACGTTCGCCGATACCGACTACGGCCCGGATTTCGCCTGCCTCGCGCCGGTTCTCAGGCGGCACGCGCTCGAGCCGACGATCATCTGCGAATCGCGCGGCACGCAGGCCGACGACGCGATGACTATGAAGGCGATCTACGAAGCGACCTGACGCACAGCCCCAGCAGCAGCATGAGCGCCGCCGTCATCCCCAATCCGGCCATCATGCCAGCCGCGCCGCCGTTCAGCCATGCGCTGTTGACCAGATACGTCTCGCACAGCACGCCGTTCGCGTTCGGAAGCCCGAAAAGCATATTCAGCGCAAAAATCGCCATTCGAAAGCCGACGATCCAGCCAATATTTCCGCGCCCCTCAAGCGAAAAGCAGCACACGGCGGTCAGCAGAGCCGCATTGACGAGCCAGACAGCGCGCGTCGAATCATCCCATGCCGTTGCAAGCAGCGTGAGCGCCGCCATGACGGCCAGCGCGCCCCAGCGCCCAAGTTGCCGCCTGATAAGCGGATAAACCAGCGCATAGGCAAACGCCAGCCGCGCAATCAGCGATAATGCGCCGATCAGCAGAAACGCCGCGCCATAGCCGAGCAGCTCCGGCTGAGATAACGCCGCCCCGCGAAAAGCGCGCATCGTGCCCGCGAGGACATAGATCAGCCAGAGCGCCGCCGTCATGCCCGCGCCCAGCGCCAGTCCCGCGCCCACGTCGCGCCCCGAAA
>SFOF01000019.1 GCA_004552515.1 Clostridiales bacterium | reverse complement strand
GCGTTAAACCAGTGCCTCCAAACACCGCCTCGCCAATACTCGTCATCTTTGAAGGCAGTTCTATCTGTGTTAAACCCTCGCAGCCTTGAAACGCATGGCCAACAATGCTCGCTACTCCCTCTTCTATCTTAACTGATTTAATTTGATCTTTATAAGAACTCCATGGAACACTCGTATCATCCGGCGTGCCATACATCTCCCCTTCGCCGCTGATCGTCAGCAGTCCGTCGGAATCCAGCGTCCAAGTCAGGTTATCGCTCAGGCTGCCATTATCACTTTTCCCGCACGTCCCCGACGCGACAATCGTCGTCTCCTCCGCCGACGCGGCGGCCGCGAACGCCAGCAGCGCCGCCGTGAGAATGCAAAGCATCCATACTCTGAATCGATTCATTGCCTTCGCTCCTCTCTCGAGCCTTTTTCTGATTCTGCCGGAACGCGGCGCGACGGCGATTGCGCCAGACCGGCACAGAACTGCCGACTCAATCGCCGCCACGCGCGCATTTACCTTAGCACATTATCTGTCAGTTCATCGTCTTCAGGCTGGTGCAGCCCGCGAACGCGCGATAGCCGATCACCTCAACCGTGTCGGGCAGCGTGACGGCGCTCAGCGTCGTGTTGTTCTCAAAGGCGCGCTCGCCGATCTGCGTCACGGGCAGATCGCGGATCGTGTCCGGCACGACCACGGTCGCGGCGCTGCCGGTATACTTCGTGATGGTGATTCCCGTCTTGTCGGCGTTGTAGGCGAATTCGAAATCGCCCTCGACCAGCGCTTCCTGCTCCGCCTGCGCAACGGCCTCGATGGAATAATCGCTGCGCCGCATCACATTGCCCTTCGTCTCGATCGCCGTCACGCGGTAGGTATACACATTCGCCTTGTCCAGACCGAAGTTGTACGTCTCCGTGCCCTCGACGCTCTTGACCAGCGCGTAATCGCCGTTGTTCACCTTGCGATAGAGGCGGTATTCCGTCGCGCCCTCAACCGCGTCCCAGGTCAGCTTCACGCTGCCGTCGCTCTGCAGCGCCGCCTTCACGTTCTCCGGCGCCGCCAGAATGCCGCTGATCAGCACTTCCTCGGAATAATCGCCCTTGACGCCGCTCGCGCCGATGCCGTTCACCGCCGCGATCTTGTAGCCGTACGCGTTCTCAAAGTTCAGGCCGTAGTTCGCCGTGCCGTTCTCGCTGACGACCTTCACCAGCGTGTAATCCGCGCCGTTGATCGAGCGATAGATACGGTATTCCGTCGCGTTTTCAACCGCGTCCCACTTCAGCTCGACGCTGTTCATCGACAGCTGCTCCAGCTTCACGTTCTGCGGCGCGGCGGGCTTCGCCTTCACCGTCAAAAGCGCCGCCTCGGAATAGGCGCTCTTCATCAGCACGTTCTCGCTGCGGCGCAGCGCGACCACCTTGTACTGATACTTCTTGCCGGACTCCAGGCCGTAGTTGTTCGTCGTCGTGCCCTCAACGCTCTTGAGCAGGCGGAAGTCGCCGTCGTCGTCGGAGCGATAGAGCAGGTATTCCGTCGCGCCCTCAACCGCGTCCCAGCTGATCACGGCGCTGCTGCCGGACGATTCGGCCTTCACGTTCTTCGGCGCGGCCGGCATATTGGCAAATTCGATCTCCGCCGAATATTCGCCCTTGACCGTGCCCTCGCCCTCGGTGCGGATCGCGGCCACCCTGTACTTGTAGCTGTGCTCGGCCAGCTTCAGATTGAAGTTCGCCGTCTCGTTCGTATCGACCACCTTGGCCAGCACGAAATCGCCGCCGTCCATCGCGCGGTACAGGCGGTATTCCGTCGCGCCCTCAACGGCCGTCCACTTCAGCAGCACGCTGCTCGTGTTCAGCTGCTCGCCGCTCATGCTCTCGGGCTTGCCCGGCAGGACGATCGTCAGCTCCGCCGCTTCGCTCTGCGCGCTCACGGTTTCGCCGACCTTCGCGCTCACCTTGAAGGCGTACTTCACGCCGGCCTTCAGGCCGAACGTCGTCGTCTCCGTGCCGGTGACGCTCTTGATCATGCTGTACGCGCCGCCGTTCTCCGCGCGGTAGATTCTGTATTCCTCCGCGCCCGCAACCGCGTCCCAGGTCAGCTTCGCGCTGTTCTCGGACATCGCGATCGCCTTCACGTTCGCCGGCGCGGCAAGCGTCGCCGCGTTCACCGCCGTGTTGTCCGCAGGCAGAACTGCGTCGTCGTCCGCAGACGCTTCATCCATGGGCGGGATCACAGCGTCGTCGTCCGCAGGCGCTTCGTCCTCGGTCTTTTCCGGCTCATAGGCGATAAGCGGCAGCAGTATGTCGCCCAGACCGCGCGCCTTCTCGTCCTTGTCCAGTGCGTCGCAGAGGGCTTCGGCTTCCTCGTCCGTCAGGGGCATGACGGACTTATACTGCACATAGCCCTCGCCCAGCGCCTCTTCGCCTTCGCGCAGCGCTTCGGTGTCAAAGATCACGCGCAGCCAGTCCTCTTCAGCCGTTTCGCCGGCCTTTTCCAGCACCGCGTACACAACGCCGTCCTTCGCGACCTTGCCGGCCTTCTCTTCCTTCTTCACGTCGGCATACAGCGTCGTCCCGCCGGACACCTTCACATAGCCCGCTTCAAAGCGCGCTTCCTCAACGACCTCGGGCGTCGGCTCGGCCGTCGGTTCGGCAGTGGGTTCGGCCGTCGGCTCAGCGGTCGGTTCGGCAGTCGGCTCAGCAGTCGGCTCAGCGGTCGGCTCGGCTGTCGGCTCGGCTGTCGGCTCGGCTGTCGGCTCAGTCTCCGGCTCGGCTGTCGGCTCGGCCGTCGGCTCAGTGGTTGGCTCGACAGCCGGCTCAGTGGTTGGCTCGACAGCCGGCTCAGTCTCCGGCTCGGCAGTCGGCTCGCTAACCGGCTCTTCCGGCAGATCGGAAACCGTTTCGATTTCCTCTTCAGCCCGCGCGTTCACGGGCAGTGCGACGCGGCCCGTCATGCTCAGCAGCATGAACACGGCCAGCGCCATGGTCATCAGTCTCTTGATCCAGTTCCCATGCTTCATTGTGGTGTTCCTCCTTTTTTTATAGCCTCTTCGCCAGTGTCCGCTCATAAACCGCAGGCCGCCGCGCCCTTCCGGCAGCCGCCCTCCGGAGCCGTTTCACGCGCTATGTCTTTACTTCCCCGTCCGCCATTTGAGAACAACTCCTTTCAGTCTTTATAGGCCCTTATGAACGCTTCAGTCCTAGCCTTCTCAGAATAAGCATCTTAATTCTGTGCAACCAGTATTGGCTTTCGAAATAGACCAGCGGCAGCTCGCGGTATTTCACGCCGTTTGTCCTCAGCCAGACGTCCAGCATGAACTCGCTGATGAAAAAGCGCTTCTGGATCGGCCTGCGTCCGGTCAGATCGACGCGCCGATCAAATTCCAGCATCACGTCGAACAGGAAGGCGCAGTACTGATCGAACAGCTCGCGCTTCATGATGAACATATTGCACATATGCGCGCTCATGCCGTTCATGACCTGCGAAAACGCCGGCGCATAAGCGGGCTGCCGTTCCCTGATGATGCTGCCCATCAGCTCAATATCCGCATTGACCGTATGCGGCGAATGCTCGTAATGCGAGCGCATCGTCTCAATGTAATAGCGTCTGCGGCGCGGCACAATGACGTCGGTTTTCCGCAAAAGCGCCTCGGCCTGCTCCCGGCCAAGCACCCGCTCCCATTTGTCGCCCCAGCGCTTCCCCTGAAAATGCCGCCTGTAGTGTGCCAGGCCGATATAATCGCCTTTCAGATTTTTCCATGCCCAGTAAATGGCCGTCAGCTCATTAAATCGATCGTTGCCTGCTGAAATGTTATCGCCCATATCGTCGCACGCAAAGCCCAGATCCACATCCGGATGATTCGCCTTACCAACCTGAAGCGGAAAATACATCGCGTCCTCGGGCATTCTGTACGGCTTATGCGTCGCTACGACGATCTTTATATCCTTCATGATGCTTCAGCTCACTTTTTTGAAAACAGTGTTTCCCTGATCTGCGCATATTTTCCAGTAACCACAGCCATAACAAGGAATACGGCCAGCGCGGCGCAGCCCTTGACAAACAGCCTGAGCAGACGGCTGGTGAAAGTCACCGGTACAAGGGCAATCACCGCCGCCATAACGCCCGCGTACAGGCACTCGAACCAGAATTGTCCGATAAAGCAGCGATAGGACATATTCAGCGTCCTGCCGATCAGCACATAATAGTCGATCGCAAAACGGCCGTACTGCGCGGCCACGACAAGCCAGACCAGCGTTTCAAGGCTGCCCGTACACACGCCCGCAACGATCAGCGCTATGGTCAGGCCGAAGTACACAAGACCGCTGACGAACATCCGTCGGGTGTCGCCGATGCTCTGATAGATCGCGCTGGCGCTGGAAGCGACCATCTGCGGCCATATGGACAGGCTCAGCAGCCGGAACACCGGAACGGCCTCGCCCCACTGCCCGCCAAAGAAGAGAATCATCGCTTCCTCCGCGCCCCAGAAGAAGAACACGGAGCACAATATGCCCAGGCAGGAAAGCACCCGCACCACTCTGGCGTACGCCTGATAGAGATACGCTCTGTCCGCCTGATGCTCCGAAAGAATCGGCACGAGGATGGGATTGACCACATAGTTCGTCAGATTCTGCACCGGATACATCATCAGCTTGTGACCCTTGTCGTAATAGGCCAGGGGAACGCTGCCCATCGTCTTGCCAATCAGCAGCGTATCCATATTCCCCGCAAAATAACGCATCATGCTGTACAGGAACTGATACGCACTGAAGGAGCCGACCTTTTTCAGGCTTTCCGCGCGCATTTTCAGATGAAAGCGAAGCCGCACGGTCAGTCTGTTCCAGAAGAACGTTATGACGGAAAACAGCAGGTTCTGCCCGATAATCGCGTAATAGCTCAGTCCCTTCAGCGCCATGACAATCGCTATGCCGCCGGCGACAACGCAGGCCGCAATCATGCGCAGCCCCGAATTGAGGAACCGCTTATCCCGCATGATCAGCGCGTTGGGAACGGTGTTCATCGAGGTGAAGACGACGGACAGGCCCAGCAGCGCGCAGATCCGGCGATAGACCGCGTTTTCATAAAAATGGGAAATCGGTATGCCCAGCAGCGCGAACGCCAGCCCCAGCATAATGGAAAACAGCACGGAAAAGCTGTAAATATCATCGATATCCTCCGCGCTCAGCCGCCTGTTCTGAATGATCGCCGTGCCGTAGCCGACGTCGGCCAGGACGGCGAATAGCGCGCTGAACGCCGCCGTGACCGCCACAACGCCGTATTCCTCCGGCGTCAATATGCGGGATAGAACCGCTGTCGTCACCAGCGTCGCCAGGAGACTGGCGTATTTAGCAAGCCCCCACAGCGCCGTGCTGCGCTTCAGATTTCTGCTCATCGCCATGACAATACAAAGCCTCTGCCATCAATATCATTGTAAAATTCATGCAGGGATTATTCGCGCCGGATTCCATAACGCCGAACACAGCGAACAGACACAGCGCCAGAATGCTGACAGCCGACCGCCGCCGCGCCGATCGCCGAACGCCGTTCATATACAAAAGCATATAGACGGTGAACGCCAGCAGCCCGCCCTCGATCATCAGCCGCAGATAGGCTACGTCCAATAGCGCCAGCCCCACGTTGAACATCTGCGCCATTTTCAGCGAGGTCAGCTCAACGCGCTGCCCGAAGAGCGAGCAGCCGTACTGCGCGTACAGCCGCGCGGCGTTCGCAAAGCGGGCGCTGAACAGCCCGTCCAGCAGACTGACCCAGCTTACCCCCTCTGTGCCCTTCATCACAATGAACGAAAACGCCGCCAGTATGGGATAGGCCGCCATCCCTGCGCACTGAGTCAGGCGCGACACGCCCCGCCGCGCGCGCCATTTTTTCCAGCACAGGCACAGCGGAAAGGCCGCCAGAAGGATGACTGCCGTCCGATTGCCTGTCACGCCGTAAAGCGCCGCGGACAGTCCCCAGACGAAGGCCGCATACAGCCAGCTCGGGTTCCGATCGTTCAGCCACGCCTCCTCCAGCACAACGCCAAACGCCAACGCCGCCAGCGTATTGGGCTGCGAAAAGCCCAGCGAATAGCGAAAGGACTGCGTCTGCGGCCGCCAGAGCGCATAGTTTTCAATCGTATGCGTCAGCGCCAGCAGCATCACGAAGGCCATCATCACGATGCGCGCCCAAAGATCAATGCGTATCAGCCGCCGCGCGTCGACGCCGCGCATCCCGATCATCAGCAGCAGGACGTAAAACAGATGATTGTACCGCGACCGGTAAAAGGCCAGCAGCAGCGCCGCGCCGAGCGCAAGCATCTTCAGGATGTCCGAAAGCAGATAACGGCGGTCGAGGAACACCTTCATGACCACAAATCCGGCGGCCATGCCCCGCAATGCCAGGCTGATCTGCCGGCAGCCCCGCAGCTCCCCCAGCGTCGAAAAGCCGATCAGGATTCCGTCTGCCAGCATCATCAGATATGCCGACAGAAAGAGCATTCCCCCCACGCTCGTCTTTAACCTCATATCAGTTCTCCACCGTTTTTCTGATTAAACGCGAAACCTGTGCGACTGTCCTCTCAATGGAGAAGCTCTTTTCCGCGCTCTCCGCCGCGCACCGCCCCATACGGCGCGCCGCCGACGGATGCTCCGCCAGCCGCTCTATGGCCGCCGCCAGCGCTTCCGGATCCCCCATCTTATACAGAAAACCCGTTTCGCCGTCGGTCACAAGCTCCGGCGTACAGCCCGTGTCCGCGCCCACGACCGGCAGGCCGGCCGCCATCGACTCCGCCGTAATCAGCCCAAACGCCTCACGGCGGGAAGTCACAAGCGCCGCATCCATCCGCTTCATCAGTGCCGGCATATCGTCGATCTGGCCCAGAAAGCGCACGCTCTCCTCCAGATGATTTTCATGGACGAACGCATGCAGCGCGCGTTCATAATCGCCCGCCGCATAGGAGGGCGTTGAGCCGGCGATGTTCAGCCGTATGCCGGTCACGCCCCGATCGACCAGACGCTTCATGGCGTGAAGCGCGTCCATCTGCCCCTTTTCGGGCACCAGCCGGCCGGCCAGAAGCAGCTCGAACGTCCCGTGCTCCTCGCGCTCCCCGCAGGCATACCGCCCCGTATTGATGCCGTCATAGATCAGCACAATCTTTTCTGGCGCAATTTTCCGCTCAAATTCCCGCTGCATATCCCGCGAAATGACCACAATCGCGTCCGACAGGCGATCCATAATCGCATACCACCCCGCGGGGAAGCAGTTCCCATTTTCCCGACCGAAGCAGCGGCTGTGCCATATATGCGGCGTTTTCAGCCCCCGGGCGCCGCAGCCGCCCATCATGATCATGCGATCATTTGTATACACCAAATCAAACTCGCCCCGATGCGCCCGGGCGAACGCGCGGCCCCTGACAAGGCTCAGTGCCGGACTCGCAACCAGCTTGAGCAGCCTCAGCACGTCCTTAGGCGTATGGCGAAACACCGTGCTGCATCCGCGATAGCGCTCTATGAGCACCGCGATACCGAGTTCACGGCATTTTTCGCAGAACGCCCCCTCCGCCGGGGCAAGCACTGTCGGCCGGATATTCTGCTCCATCAATCCCGTCATCAGAGCCAGAAGCGCCGGATTCGCGCCGCCGCTCATCTCCCCCGAATGCGCTGCAAACAAAACACGTATTTCTTTCATTATTCCTTAAAATGCCCCATCTGGCTGTCCGGCGTTTTCTTGATGATCTTCGCCGGAATGCCGGCGACCACAACGCCGTCCGGCACATCCTCGATCACCACGGCGTGCGCGCCGATCATCACGTCGTTTCCAATATGAACGTCGCCCAGCACGGAAGCGCCGCAGCCGATAAAGCAGTAATCGCCGATCGTCGGCGCGCCGCGTCCATTCCGGCCGCCGATTGTGACGTTCTGCATGATCTTGCAGCCCTTGCCAATCACGGCCTCGCCATGAACGCACACGCCGATCGCGCGATGAATAAAGCGCGTTCCCTCGCCCAGCTGAACCGTCAGCGGAATATCGCAGGCCGGATAAAACAGGCGCATATAGTATTTCAAAAAGAAGCGCGTCATTGAATGAGCGTCATGACGCATGGCCTTTCGGATGCACTCTTCAACCTTAATCAGCATAGAGTCACCTTCCTCCTCTGTAAATCGCCTTCAGCTCAGCGGCCATATCGGCCAGATCATAGCCGGCCCGCCGGATCCGCTCCAGAGCGCCGGCGCTGTCCGGCCGGGGTGCGCCGCAATCGTTCAGCAGCGCGTCCGCCCATTGCCCGGCAGGCGCGTCGAGCGGCAGCCATGAAAAATCCTCCGTGACGCAGACCTCGCGGGGAATAACCCCCTCGGAGGCGTAGCATCTCAGGCCGGCCGCCTGCGCTTCGATCAGCACGTTGCCGAAGCCCTCAAAGCGCGAAGGGAACACAAACGCGTCCATCGCCCACATGGCCGGCGGAACGTCGTTCGTCGCGCCGTAAAAGACGACCTTATCCGCAATCCCCAGCGCCTCGATCTGGCTGCGCACCTGCGCTTCGCCCTCGCCCGTCCCGACGAGCAGCAGCCGCGCATCGGCGCGCCGGCGCTGCACCACGTCAAATATCCGCACCAGAAATTCATGGTTCTTCTGATAGTTGAAATGCCCCACATGACCCACGACGAACGCATCCTCAAGGCCGAGCCGCCGCCGCTCCTCGTCGCGCCGCTGCGGATCAAAGCGAAAGGCTTCCGCATCCACGCCGTTTTTCAAGACGCGATAGCGCCCATCGGAAAAGAGCCATTGTCCGGCCAGATCGGAATTGGCCAGATGGACGTTCGTGCATCGCCCGAACAGTCTCCTGCACAGGCGGTGCGCGGCGATTTTAACGCGGCGCATCCTGCCGCCCGCGCCGATATCGTTGTTGCGGCAGTGCGCGATCCGCACCGGCACGCCGTACAGCCATGCCCAGAAGCTGTAAATCAGCTCCACGCCATGACAGACGTTAAAGTGCGCTACGTCGTACGCGCCGGATCGAATCACCCGCCGCACGGCGAAAATATTGTGCAGCGTTCTGCGCGCCGGGCCGCCGTAGCGCCGGTCAAGCGTCACAATCATCCGCGCGCCGCAATCCGCGAGCGCCTTGTCCAGCAGCTCCGTTTCCTTCTGGCTGACGACCACGTCGAACTGGAACTCGTCCGCCTTAAAAGACCGCAGCAGATTGGCCTGCACCTTTTGAATGCCGCCCGGCTGCCACTTCTCGCAATACCAGAACACCCTGATCGGCTTATTCATCACGCATCTCCAATAAACGCGCACAGACGCCGAATAATCGCGTCGTTGCCCGATTCATAGGGCTTTAGCGCCCGACTGTCGATCGTCGCAATCGCTTCACCCAGTTCGGCAATGTCCTCGACGTTCACAATGCAGCCCTGCCTGGCCAGCGCGCGCGCAATCTCCAGCTGATGGTCGCTCACATGCTCGCCCAGCCTGGCATAGCGCGGCACCGCGATGACCCTGCGCCCCTTCAGCAGGCCCGTCATGATCGAACCCTCGCCGGCATGGGTCACCAGCAGATCACACTCGGCGATATGCCGGTCGAACGTCTCCTTGTCCATAAAGCGCTGCCAGCGCATAAACCGCGGCTCATAGGGGCACGTCCCGATCTGTGCGACGACCTCGTCCTGAATCGCGCCGACTTCCTTCAGCCGATCCATCTCCCGAATTAGTCGCTCAAAGGGAAACTTCTGCGACCCGACAATCACAAAAATCAAAACACGCGCCCTCCCAGCTCCGCCTTCGGATAGACCTTCAGCATTTCCTCCCATTGTACAATGAACAGATCCGCGAACCGATAAGCCAGCTTTCCGGTCAGCGTCGGCTCGTCCACATTGAACATACACTCGATGAATATGATCTTCTTTCTCATGAGCTTGCCCAGCAGGAGCGCCGGATAGGCGATCATCGCCCCCGTCGAAAGCACGACGTCCGGCTTCTCGCGCCGCAGGATCGTCCACGTTTTGAAAAAGCAGAACGCATACTGGATCAGGCTCTTCAGGCTCTTTCTGTTGACCTGCGGCATCAGATAAACCCTGTCCGGCCAGAAATTGACCTTATAGTCCGTCTTTTCGGTAATCAGTGCCGTCTCATAGCGCTCCTTCAGCCCCTTGAGCGCCAGAATTTCTTCCAGATGTCCGCCGGACGACGCCGCCATCAGGATCTTTTTGCTCATGTCAGTACGCTCCCCGCCCCGTCAGAACCGCCCGGGCCGTCTTAAACAGAATCGCAATATCCGTCGCGACGCCGGCGTTCCGAATATACTCAAGATCCATCTCGATCCATTCGTCGAACGACACGTCGTTCCGGCCGGAAATCTGCCAGTAGCAGGTCAGCCCCGGCTTGACGAGCAGGCGCTGCTTCTGATAGGCGGTGCATTTCGCCGTCTCATAGGTCGGCAGGGGTCTGGGGCCGACCAGAGACATCTCGCCCCTCAGGATGTTGACCAGCTGCGGCAGCTCGTCGATGCTGGTCTTTCTCAGGAACGCACCAATTTTCGTCACACGCGGGTCGCGCTTCATCTTAAAGGCCGGCCCGTCCAGCTCGTTATAGCGCTCCATGGCGCTGCGCAGCGCGTCGGCATTGGGCACCATCGTGCGGAATTTGTACATCCTGAACGGCTCCCCGTTCAGGCCGTTGCGCTCCTGACAGAAAATGACCGTCCCGTGGTCCTCCAGCCAGATCAGCGCCGCCGTGATCAGCAGCAGCGGTGAAAGCAGCGCAAGCCCCAGCGCGCTGAGGACGATGTCCCCCGCCCGCTTTACGGCCCGATAGACCAGTCGCTGATCTCGCAGCATTTCGATTTCTGTCTTTTGTATCACGGCCTTTTCGCCTCCAGCAGTTGAGCATAGTAGTCGATCGTTCGGTCGAGTCCCTCGCTGAGCGCAATGTGCGGCTGCCAGTCCAGCATCCTTCCGGCCAGCGCAATATCCGGCCGCCGCTGAGTGGGATCGTCACTGGGCAGCGGGCAGAATGCGAGCTTCGAGCAGGATTGCGTCTTTTCAATAATCATCTGAGCCAGCTCGCAGATTGTAAACTCGCCGGGGTTTCCCAGATTGACCGGGCCGGTAAAATCCTGCGGCGCGTTCATCATCCGCACGACGCCCTCGATCAGATCGTCCACATAGCAGAAGCTGCGCGTCTGGCTGCCGTCGCCATAGACGGTGATGTCCCCGCCCTTCAGGGCCTGAATGATGAAATTCGAAATCACGCGCCCGTCGTCGGGATCCATGCGCGGCCCGTATGTGTTGAATATCCGGATAACCTTGATCTTCGTGCCGAACTCTCTGTGGAAATCGAAGCACAGCGACTCGGCGCAGCGCTTGCCCTCGTCATAGCAGCTCCGAATTCCGATGGGATTGACGTTGCCCCGATAGCCCTCGGGCTGTGGATGCACGACCGGCTCGCCATAGACCTCGCTCGTCGAAAATTGCAGGAGCGTCGCGTTCTGGCGCGTCGCCAGCTCCAGCATATTGAGAATGCCCAGAACGCAGGTCTTTGTGGTCGAGGTCGGGCTTTTCTGATAGGCGACGGGGCTGGCCGGACAGGCGGCGTTGTAAATCTGATCCACTGGCAGATCGATCTCGTCGCATACGTCGGCCTTTATGAACTGAAAATTGCTTTCGCCCATCAGCGTCTCGATGTTTTCCAGCCGGCCGGTGAACAGATTGTCCAGCGCAATAACCTCGTTATTCCTGTCGCGCACAAGTCTGTGGCAAAGGTTGCTGCCCAGAAATCCTGCGCCGCCCGTTACAAGTATGCGTTTCACTCGTCTCACTCTTCCTTATCCGTATTTTTCATTTGCAACATATCCCAGAGGAACGAAGGCTCCGCGCCTCCAGTGGATGAGCGCCCAATGCACGCGCTAATTGCTGCCGAAAATATCGCGCGTATACACCTTGTCCTGTACGTCGTCCAGCGCGCGGTCGTTCCGGTTGGCGATGATCACGTCTGCTTTCGCCTTGAATCGCTCCAGATCGTTTTCAATCGGATAGCCATGATAATCGCCAAGTTCGGCCAGCGTGCTTTCATACACGATCACCTCGAAGGCCTTCTCGCGCAGCATCTTCATAACGTCGTGAATCGCCGACTGGCGGAAGTTGTCGCTGCCGGCCTTCATGATCAGCCGGTAAACGCCGATCACCGGCGTCTTTTCAGCAGAACGACATTTCTGCGCCCTGCGGATAATCTGATCGACGATATAGCCCTTGCGCACCTCGTTGGCCGCTATGACGGCGCTCGTCATTCTCTGCGGCGTATCGCCAAAGCTGGCACGCAGCTGCCGCGTGTCCTTGGGCAGGCAGTAGCCGCCGTAGCCAAAGGACGGATTGTTATAGCCGCTCCCGATGCGCGGATCTGCGCAAATTCCCGCGATAATCTGGCCAGCCTGCAAGGCGTGCGTCTCCGCGTAGGCGTCAAGCTCGTTGAAATAGGCGACGCGCATCGCCAGATAGGTGTTGGCGAACAGCTTGACCGCCTCCGCCTCCTCAAGGCCCATGAGCATAACGGGAACGCCGCTCTTTTCCGCGCCCTCCGACAGCAGCCCCGCGAACGTCTCGGCACGCCGCCGCGTTTCCGGCCGTTCGTCCGGCATGCCGACGATGATGCGGCTCGGATAGAGATTGTCGTGCAGCGCGCATCCCTCGCGCAGAAATTCCGGACTGAAGTAAATACGCTCGCAGCCGTATTTCCGGCACAGCGCCCGCGTATAGCCGATCGGTATCGTCGATTTTATCACGATGGACGCGCGCTGATTGCAGGCCAGTACCGCCTCCACAACCTGCTCCACGGCTCGCGTATCGAAGCGATTCTGCACGTCGTCATAGTTCGTCGGCGTACAGATCACAACGAAATCCGCATTTTCATAGGCCACGCGCGCGTCCGTCGTGGCCGTCAGATCCAGCGGCCTTTCCGAGAGATAGCGCTCCGCGTCGTCGTCCCTGACGGGCAAAATATGTCTGTTGAATCTCTCGACCTTTTCGCGCTGTATATCGCAGGCAACGACCCTGTTCTTCTGCGCCAGCAGAATCGCCAGGCTCATGCCGACATAGCCTATGCCCGCCACCGCCACGACCGTTTTGTTCTCCGTGCCCAAACGATTCACCTCATTCGTCAGACGTTCAGATACCTGCGGGCATTGCCCCCCATGAGCCGTCGCGCCGTTTCCTCGCCAAATCTGTCCCCAATCAGCTGCGCCGCTTCCCGCATACGGCTTCTTTGCCGCTGCGTATCATGCGCGTCGGAGGCGACATACTCAACCATTTCCTCCCGAATCAGCGCAAAAACGGCGCGCCGCCTGAGCAGCGGCCAGCGATCCAGCACCGCTTCGCAGTCTATCTGAACCTGCGCGTCATATGTTTCCCGCAGCCTTTCCAGCCTTTTTCTATCCATGTAAAGCGCCGCATACCGTTCAACGTGGGCAATGATCGGCAGAAAGCCGCTGTTGCCGACATTCCGCAATCCGCGCTCAATCTCATCGACGGACGCGTCGCCGTGCCATTCAAGCAGCACGCGCCGCGTTCCGTTCATCGTCGGGATTCTGCCCTCCGCCAAAAAGCGGGCCGCCATCTCGGTACACAGTATCTCGGCCCCGCCGAACAGCGCCACGTTCAATCCCCGCTCGGCACAGAGCCGTCTCAAAACGCCCAGCCGCCGGACATGCTCTCGCCCGTTAAACGGACAGAGACCGGGCCGCGCGTGGGGCGTGAGGATCATCGTACCCACGCCGTCAGCCGCCGCGCGCTCCAGCATGGCCAGCGCCGCACGCTGCGTTCCCGCGCCGTCGTCCATGCCATAGAGCGCATGGACGTGCATATCAACGAACGGCTCGTCCATCAGCGTCTCTTCTTTCCGGCTTTCAAACCCTTCGCGCTGTGATGCGTTCCGCTCTTCGCGCCGTAATAATAGGAATTCTTTCCATAATAATAGCGCGTGCCGTAGCGGCGCTCGTCGTATTTGTTGAGCACCGTGCCCAATATCGGGCTGCCCGACTTTTCAATCTGGTGTATGGATTCCTGAAGCTCCCGCGCCGGAATCTCGCCGCTCTGGACGACAAAGAGCGTGCCGTCGCAGGACGAAGCGATGCGCGCCGCATCGATGATCGTCCCCACCGGCGGCGCGTCGACAATCACAATGTCAAAGCGCCGTGCCAGATCGTCCAGCAGCGTGCCGAGCCGCGGCGTGTTGAGCAGCGGCAGGGAATTGTTCACCGTCTTGCCGGCCAGAACCATCCACGCGTTGAGCAGATCGGTCTGATAGAGCACATCCTCCGTCGGACATTGGCCCGCCAGATAATGCGTCAGGCCGCGCAGCTTCCCGCCGCCCTCGCCCTCCGCGCGAATGCCGTAGCTTCCCTGCAATGCGGACGCGCGAATATCCGCATCCACAAGCACGACTTTTTTCCCCAGCGCCGCCATGGAGCGCAAGAGGTTCATCGCCACAAAGCTCTTGCCTTCCTGCGGCCGGCAGCTGGTGATCATGATCCGCCGGATGTCGCCGCCCGCAAAAAACAGATTGGTGCACAGGGCGTTCATCGCCTCATTGCTTTCATAGCTCAGCGCCCTGAACCGTTCGATCGTCAGCCTTTGCATATTCTCGTCCCTTACTGCTTTCGCTGCTTTTTTGAAAACGCCGTATTTGAAATCGGGATGACAGCCAGAGGCAGCGCCCCCGTATATTTCTGAACGTCCGCGCTGGTCTTGACCTTGTCGTCCAGCACATACATGGCAAACAGCACGCCTATGGCCGCGAGGGCGGTCAGCGCGCCGGCCAGAAATACAATCCTCTTTTTTCGGGGCCGGACAGGCTCAACCGGCTCGAGCGCCGATGAAAGAACCGTCGGCGTGTCGGTAAGCATCGTATCCGAGATATAATCGCCGGCCACCTGCGCAAATTCATTGGCGATCCGCGCCGCCTCGGCCTGCGCGTTCGCAACAATATCCGCAGCGGCGCGCTCGCTCTGTTTTACATCCGCAAGATACTGATCGGCCGCGCGCTGTGCGTCCTGCATCAGGCCGTTGACCGCCACGACGGCCTCGGCCAGCGAGCCGGCGTTCGTCCAGGCTGCATTCCGCGCGTTCAGTGCATTTTTGAGCGCGTCGCGTTCGCCCTTCAGCGCGTCGATCTGCGCGCGCATGGGCTGGCTCACATCGCCGCGCAGCTCGTCCACCGCGGCGCGCAGCTCGGCCCGCATCGCCTTGGTGAGCGCGTTCTGCTCGTCAAGCGCGCGCTTTTCAGCCAGCCGCTTCCGGCAGTCGGCAAGCGCCGCGTCCTTTTCATCCAGCGCCCGACGCAGCTGATAGATGATCTCCACCAGCTCGCCGCGCCCCATTCTTCTCAGATCATCCATAAATACCGCTCCTTTCCGCGCCGCTCAGAAGCCCCTTGCCGCGAGCCATTCGTCAATCGCCCGCACGCCGCACTCGAGCGCCGAAAGCGACCGACCGCCCTCCAGCACATATTCGGCCAGCATGAAGGCGTGGCCGGTGTTTTCAATCAGCTCCAGCCGCGCCTCACGCCCGCACGCCGCGAGCAGATCGTGATACTTGAGCGCATGGAAGGGAAACACCACGCCGTCGCATGCGCCGTGCAGCAGCAGCGTCGGACAGGTTTCCTCAGTAATATGACACACCGGCGAGAGCAGCGCGCGCTTCTCCGGCCCGCTCAGCGCGGACAGCACAGGATGCGCGCTCTCATCCGCCACGCGCGCTCCCCAGCGCGGATCGAAAAGATCGGTGATGGGGTTGGCCAGAATCGCCGTCCTGAAAAACGAATGATCCCGAATGGGCAGCGTGACCAGCGCCGCGGCCAGATAGCCGCCTGCCGACTCGCCCAGCACGGCGGTACGCTGCCTATCAATTCCCAGCTCGTCCGCGTGCGCGCGCAGATAATCCGCCGCGTCGGCGCAATCCTCGTACAGATCGATCAGCTCATAGCCGGGCGTCTTTCCGTCCCCGCGCATGAGCCGGTAATCGATGCTCGCGCACAGGCAGCCGCGTTCCGCATAGCGCCGCGCCAGAAAGCCGAGATAATCGCCCGCCCATTCCTCCTGATCAGGGAACACCTTCCGGCTCGCCCAGCCGCCGCCATGCACGCATACAAGCAGCGGATAGCGCCGCGCCGGATCATAATCCCGCGGATAATACAGGCTGATGCGCAGCTTCTCATCGCCCACCGTTTTATAAACGCGCGTCTCGTCGCCGCTGTGCCGCGCCATGGCGCTCGAAAAGTCGTCCCGCGTCTCCTCAAGGCGTCTGTAATTGACCATATCGTCTCGCTCCCCGCCGTATTTTTTCTTTATTATATATGTTTTTCCGCTTTGTGTCAATCAAGCCGAGGAATATTCGTCATCCCGGCCGCGCCCCATCCGCCGCCGGATACAAGCCCGTCCAAAGCGTCCGTGCGCGCACGGGGAACAGGCGCATGCGCGAAAAGACCCAACCGGTTCGCCAGGCGGCGTGCCAGTCAGGTCGATTTACAGGCAGTTCATTCAGCGGCGCCGGCCATATGCCCCGGCAGCGCAACCATAGGCACTCCCCATGCGGATCCGCTTCAACCGTCGATGATCAGCGGTCATGCCCGCCGCGCAGGGGCCTGTCAAACTCCAGCACCTCGCGGCCCATCCAGCCCGCGTTGTGATATTCGGGTAAATTGGGCATGGCCTTGCGCAGCAGCGTCGCCGTCTCGGTCTGCGTGCAGGCATAGCGCTTATACGCCGCGCCATTCCAGCACGAACCGGCCACCTTGGCAATCTCCCGCAGGTAGTCCGGCAGATGATCCCACGTCGTGGCCAGGAACCCGAACGCGCCGATCTGATCCGCCGCCGCGCCCAGCGCCTCGTTGTTCCTGTGGCCGTCCCACGGGCAGAGCAGCGTGTCGAAGCCCGCCTTCATGAAGTGCTCCGCCGTGGGCGCGTGCGGCTCGGTGATGTCGTACTGCCAGTCCGCGATCACGATGCGCTTGTCCAATTGGGGCAGCACCTCATGCGTGCGCTGATTCGGCTGCGAGGAGGCCATGTTCGGGCGCGGCCAGGCCGTCGCGTCCAGCAGCTGATCGCCCCAGATGATCGGCCTGCGCCCCTCCCGGCCCAGCTCCTCGGCCAGGCCGTTCAGGTAGCCGGCCAGCATGGCGCGGCCGTCCTTCGCGGCGCAGAGCGGACAGGTCGCGTAGGAATAGGATTCGTCGCAGCCCAGATGGAAGTAATGTCCCTCGCCGCACAGCTCGATCAGCTCGCGACGCATGGCGCGCAGCAGCTTCAGCGTATCGGGATTGGACAGGCACCACGTCCAGCCATCCGGCTCGAACAGCAGCGCCCTTGCCGGATTCTGATCCAGCACGACGTGCTTTCCGTAGCAGCAGCGGCTCTGGCTGGCGTGTCCCAGATGATTGAGCATCGGAATCGGCTCCATGCCCAGATCGTGGATCAGCTTAACCAGCGGGCGAAGCTCGTCCTTGGCATACGCCTGATCCGGCCAGCTCAGTTCAGGCATCACGTCGTATTTGAGCGATGCCCAGAACTCCAGCACGACGTGCGTAAACTTCATCAGCCCCGCCAGCCGAATCGCCTTTTCGAGCAGAATCAGCGTCGTTTCCGGGAAGACGCACAGATGAATGGCGCGCATCCCGCGAATCGCCGGATGATCGTGGATTTCGACCTCGGGCAGCGCGCCCTCAAAGCCGCCCTCCGTGCGCACGGGCACGATCAGCTGGAGCAGCGTGAGCAGCGCGTGCCACAGGCCGGTCTTGTCCGCGCCGCGCATAAACGCGCCCTCCGCCGTCACGCTCAGCGCGTATTCGTCCTCATCGCGCAGCGCGGGGCAGACGTTCCCGACCGCGTTCAGCACGGCGCAGTTTGCGTCCAGCGTGTCGTCGCTCACCACGGTCAGCTCGGCCATGCGCAGCGAGAAGCGGTTCCACAGGCCCTTGTACTCGGCGATCATGCCGTCGCTCAGCGCGGTGCCAAGACGCAGCACGGCCTCTTCGCTGACGCGCAGCTCGCCCGCGCCGGTCGCGACCGATGCGGGACGGGGAATGACGTTTCGCAGAATCATACTTTTTTCCTCCGTTCGTCTGTTGATAAAATTACACTTTAGCCATCTCAAGATCCCTGTGCGGACGTCCCTCAGGGCTTCGTCCCCCAGCTTTCCATCTGGAAATCGAAGAGCCTTCGATGCCGAACAGCCCCTCGCGCGCCGCTCTTTACGCGAAGCTCGTCCTCATGATAGACGTCCCTCTCACAGGCTCAGGACAAGCATCCTTCAGCGCCCCGCCCCAAAGCAGCCGCGCCCGCAAGGCATGGGGTTCGTCCCTCTCACTCCCCCAGCCGGTACAGCATATCGCGGGCATGCAGCTCGCGGAAGCAGACGGCGGGCGCGGCGGAGGTGCTTCCCCGAACGATCAGCACCGGCTCGAGATGATAGGCCGCATCGCGCACGCCGCCCGATTCGATCTGCGCGATCAGCAGCCGCACCGCCGTCTCGGCCATCGCCGTCACGTCATAGGAGACGGTGGTCAGCGGCAGCTCGGTCAGCTGCGCGGCGGGCAGATTGTCAAAGCCTGCCACAGCCAGCGCGCGCGGCACGCTCACATTCAGCCGGCGGCAGCTCCTGAGCAGATTCACCGCCAGCAGATCATGGAAGCAGAACACCGCGGCGGGACGCGGCAGGCGCTGCACGAACGCGTCCCATGCCGCGTCCGGCTCGGGCGCGTGAACGTCTATGCGCAGGATGTGGCTCTCGTTCAGCGCGTAG
>SFOF01000189.1 GCA_004552515.1 Clostridiales bacterium | reverse complement strand
CGGTGCCGTCCACCACTGCCAGCACCAGTTCAGCGCTGTCCATGGCCTGCCTGTGGCGGCGGCTTTTCGGCGAAATGAAAAGGCCCGCGGGCTGCGGCCCCTATGTTCCCGATCCCATCTGGCGCGCGCCGCTGAACGACTGGAGCAACGCTTCGATGGGCGGTATGCTGACGCGCGGAGAACACCGGCTGGCCTCGTTCGTGTGGCAGGGCGCGGAGCCGCCCACGGCGCTGATCGCCTCGCCGAAGGACAGCTCCATGGTCGAATGGCGCCGGAATCTGACCGGCTGCACGGAGGGCGGCGGCTTTATCAACCGGGCCGAGCTGGAAAAATGGCGCGTTCACGCGTTTGAGGGCGGCTTTGCGACGTGCGGCAGCTATGTTGATGTGACCACCGGTCTGCTCGAGGAAAATGTGACGGCTGACCGCAATGTGCGCGTCCGCCTGGCCTGCGCCGCGCTTCCGGACGGCCATACGATGGTCGTGCTGCAATGGGCGCGGGCCATCAGGCGCTGCCATCTGGTGTCCTCGACGGCGCTCAACTACATGATGCCCAACGATGTGTTCAACGGCTTTCGGCGCAATTATCACGCGCGGGATCGCTGGCTGACCATCGATGGCCTGATTTCACTGGTCGGCGCTTATGGCGGGAAGCCGGAGGTTCGCTCGATTGATCACCGTCAGATTGATCTCGCGCACATTTCATACGATCCGCACATCTTCCACAGCGACGTGTACAAAAAGCGCGGTTTTCTGCGCTGTGACGAGATTTCGCTCGGCCGCGGGGGCGTGCGCTGGTACGACGCGGGCGAGACGGTCTACGATGTGGGCGCGGTGCTGGCCACGGAACTGACCGACGGCGAAACGGCGGCGCTGGCGGCAGGCTGCGCCGTGCCTGAGATCGACGGCGGCCATGACGTTCGCGCATTGATCGTTTGCGGGCAGGATGGAAGGCGCTATCTGATCGCCGCCAATTTTTCGGACGAGGATCAGCGCTTTACCGCGGCGGGCCGGGCGCTGGCGCTCGATGCGCTCGATGTGCGCGTGCTGGCGCTCGATTGATGGAGAAAGGTTGTTCGATTTGCCGCCCGTCTGGCGCGCAAGCTGAACCTTCAAGTTGAGAGAGTAAAGATTTGATGCTCCCGCGCCCGGCAAAAGGAAGGCTGGCCCGTTTGGCGCATAGAAAAAAATCCCATGGCGCGTTTTTGCGTCATAGGATTGCGTTTTATGGGGATGTATTACGCCTTGCTGGCCTTGGCCCAGCTGTCCTTCAGGGACACGGTGCGGTTGTAGACGGACTTCTCGGCGGTGGAATCGGGATCCTTGCAGAAATAGCCCATGCGCAGGAACTGGAACTTTGCGCCCACCTCCGCGTCGCAGATGATCGGCTCGGCCAGCGAGGAGATGACCTTCAGGCTGTCCGGATTCAGGCGGCTGATGAAGTCCTTCGCCGGCGCGGCGGCTTCCTCGCCGTCCTCGGCGGGCGCCTCCTCTTCAACGCCCTCGGCCTCGGGCAGCAGGATGGAATCGTACAGGCGCACCTCGATGGGACGCGCGTCCATGTCGCTGAGCCAGTGCAGCGTGCCCTTGACCTTGCGGTTCGCGCCTTCGCAGCCGGATTTGCTGGTCAGATCGACCGAGCAGAGCAGCTCGACGACGTTGCCGTTTTCGTCCTTCACGACATCCTCGCACTTGATGATGTAGGCGCCCTTCAGGCGAACCTCGCGGCCGGGGGCCAAGCGGAAGAACTTCTTGGGCGGTTCCTCCATAAAGTCCTCGCGCTCGATATAGGCGTGCTTCGTGAAGTGCAGCGTGCGCGCGCCCATTTCGGGATGATCGGGATGGTTTTCCATCTCGACCTCATCGACCTGGCCGTCGGGCCAGTTGACGAACGTCACCTTGATGGGATCGAGCACGGCCATGGCGCGCGGGGCGATGTCGCCCAGAGACTCGCGCACGCAATGCTCGAGCAGCGCGTTTTCAACCACGGAATCGGCCTTGGCCACGCCGACGCGCTCGATGAAATCGCGGATGGCGGCGGCGGGATAGCCGCGGCGGCGCATGGCGACCAGCGTGGGCATACGCGGATCGTCCCAGCCGGCGACGTAATGTTCCTCGACCAGGCGGCGCAGATAGCGCTTGGACATCACGGTGTTGGCGATGTTCAGGCGGGCGAACTCAATCTGGCGCGGCGGATGCTGCGTAAATCCGGCCTGCTCGACCATCCAGTCGTACAGCGGGCGGTGGATTTCGTATTCCAGAGAGCAGAGCGAATGGCTGATGCCCTCGATCGCGTCCTGAATGGGATGCTGGAAATCGTACATCGGATAGATGCACCACTGATCGCCCGTGCGGTGATGATGATGGCGCAGTATGCGGTACATCGTCGGGTCGCGCAGCAGCACGTTGGGGGCGCTCATGTCGATCTTGGCGCGCAGCACGCGGGAGCCGTCCGGGAACTCGCCGTTCTTCATGCGCTCGAACAGATCGAGGTTTTCCTCGACGGAGCGATCGCGGTAGGGGCTGTTCACGCCGGGCGTGGTGAGCGTGCCGCGGTTCAGGCGCATTTCCTCGGCCGACTGATCGTCCACATAGGCCACGCCGCGGCGGATCATGTCGCAGGCGATTTCGTACAGGCGGGGGAAGAAATCGGAGGCATAGTAAAGATTGGCCCAGTCGTAGCCCAGCCAGTGGATGTCGTTCTGGATGGCCAGCACGAACTCGGTGTCCTCCTTGGTCGGGTTGGTGTCGTCAAAGCGCAGGTTGCACAGGCCGCCGTACTTGCGGGCGATGCCAAAGTCGATGCACAGCGCCTTGGCGTGACCGATATGCAGATAGCCGTTCGGCTCGGGCGGGAAACGGGTGTGAACCTTTTCCGTGCGTCCGCTGGCCAGATCGGCGTCGATAAACTCTTCGATAAAATTGCTCGCCTTTTTCTCAGTGTTTTCCACGAACGAAGCCCCCTTCAGATGTTTATCCCATTGCTGCTTATCGTATCATAATGCGGGCGCGGAATACAAGAGCCGCCGCGTTATTTTTCGTGTTTTCAGAGGGCGCGGATCCGCCTTTTTTATCATAGAAACGACTTGGCGCGCTCGATGCCGTCGTATTGCAGCGTCAGCATACGGTTGCACAGATCGACGCTGCTCTGATCGGCTTCGGGATAATCGTTTTTCGCGCGGATCAGGCCGACCACGCCCATGGTGTTGCCCTGGATGAGGATTTCGGCCAGATGCGAGGGGCTTTTGTCCATCAGCGTGTTCATCTGCATCCCCATCCACATTCCGGCGCGGTTCATGACGCTTTCCGGCTCGGCCTGGCCGCCCAGATCGATCAGATGCTTGCCCGCGTCCTGCTCGACGGCGGCGTACTGCTTCTTTTCCTCGCCCAGCGCCTGGCGCAGCGCGGTATCGCTGGTCTTGTCCATGACGAGGCTGATGCCCTCCGCGCCGTCGCGGGCCGCGCGCACGATTTCCTGCAAAAGTGAAATGCTCTGATCCATGGCTCTTTCCTCCTGAAACGAAATATTGGAATTTTCACTGTCAGTGTGCCGTAAAACGGCGCATATTATGCGCGCGATTATGAAAACATTATGGCTTATTCGCAAACGGCATTGCGCGCCGCGCCCGCTCTGTCGTATAATAAAATCATGAGATTGGGGCGAGGCCGCCCGCAAAGAGGTGTGTTGAATTTATGAAGCATTGTCCGCTTATTCTGATCTGCGACGACGATCCGAACGTCCACGAGTCCATCGGGCTGTATCTGGACGCCGAGGGCTATGAGCATATATCCGCCTATGACGGCGAGCAGGCGCTCAAGCTGGTGGAGGAGCGTCAGCCCGATCTGATGATCCTCGATCTGATGATGCCGCGTATGTCAGGCATCGACGTCTGCCGCACGATTCGCCTGACTAAGACGCTTCCTATTATAATGCTGACCGCCAAGAGCGAGGAGATCGACCGCATACTGGGCCTTGAGCTGGGCGCGGACGACTATATCGTCAAGCCCTTCAGCCCGCGCGAGGTGCTGGCGCGCATCAAGGCGGTGCTTCGGCGCTTCTCCGAAAAGGCGCCGGAGGACAAATCGATCATCCGCTTCCCGCATCTGGAGATCAATTTGAGCAACTATCAGGTCAAGGCCTGCGAGCAGGTTGTGCCCTTCACGCCCAAGGAGGTCGAGATCCTGCATATGCTGGCTTCGCACGCCGGCCAGGTATTCAGCCGCGAACAGATTCTCTCGCACGTCTGGGGCTACGACTTTTTTGGCGATACGCGCACGGTGGACACGCATATCAAGCGCATCCGCCAGAAGCTGCCGCAGGAGGGCGTGCCGTGGGCGCTCAAGACCGTGTACGGCGTGGGCTATAAGTTCGAGGTGAATACATGAGACACAGCGTGCTGGTGCAGCGTGTCTACGGGGTGGTCGTGATTGCGCTCGCTTTCACGGCCATCTTTACTGCGCTCACCTATTCAATCCTGTCGCGCGCGATGTTCACCAACATCAAGGCGGCCGAGCTGCTGCCCAAGGCGCGGGCGCTGAGCAAGCTGGTCAGCACGTCCTATG
>SFOF01000188.1 GCA_004552515.1 Clostridiales bacterium | reverse complement strand
CTCAAGAACAGCCATGCCAGCGCGTCTGTCCGCGTGATCGTCTATGATGACAACACGCCCGGCTCGGTCAAGCTGGAAAGCGCGTCGCTCTATCTGGGTGTCAAATACGGCGATTATCTGGGCGCTTCCGTGTTCCCGTCCACGGCCAGCCAGACCGTGATCTGGAGCAGCGCCAATCCGAAGATCGCCACGGTTGATCAGAAGGGCTACGTTTACGGCAAGGCCATCGGCACGACCACCGTCACGGCCACGGCGGTAAACGGCGTGAGCGCGTCCTGCACGGTCTATGTGACCAGCACGAACGTCTCCGGCGTAATCCCCGCGCGCACCACGACAGTGGCCGGCATCAGCGAAAACATGGGCAAGATCTACGCCATTCAGGACAGCGCTCTGGACGTCGTCGCCTCGCTCAACGCTCTGGGCGCGATCTCCGGCAGCGAGGCCAGCGCCCGCTCGGCGATCATTCGCCGCGCCATGGCCGATCAGGCCTTCCCCTGGATGACGCTCAACACGCAGGAATACTGGACGCAGCGCTATGCCGAAAAGCGCTATCTGCCCGGCCGCGTCTATTACGGACTGCCCTACACGCAGGCTGGCGCGAACGGCAACTCGGCCAACCGCACCTACACGGCCGCCAAGGCGCTGAACGAAAAGCGCTATTATGACAGCGGAAAGGGCTATTACATCCTCAATCAGAAAAAACTGCTCAACGGCAGCTACGCCGGATGCGACTGCTCCTTCTTCGTCAACACGGCCACCTACGGCCTCAATCATCCGGCCTCGGCGCTCAAAACCTACACGATGAACACGTCGAATTATTACAAGACGCTCAGGAGCTATTCCGAGCTGCGTCCCGGCGATCACATCGTGCTGGCCAAGAGCCACACCGTCATGTTCCTGTACTGGATGGACGCTGAAAAGACCAAGTTCATGATCATCGAACAGGGCGGCGACGGCAACACCGTCATCTGCTCGATCAAAAACGCCTCGGAATACGCCTCGAAGGGCTATATCCCGCGCCGCGTGAGCAGCTTCAGTTAACCCCTGTCCAGCCAAATGCAAACGCGCCCATCGCATGAAAAAAACTCATGCGATGGGCGCGTTATTTTGCCCTTGTAATATAATCCGAAAGCCGGACGCTCAACAAGCACAGCGCCAGCGTATGCCCGCCGCAGGCTCAAGCGGATTTTTTCGCAAGCGCCGCCTTTCTCGAAGGACGTTTGAAATCATACGGGATTTCAGTGAACTTCCCATCCTCTAGCTCTTCGAGACAAAGTGCTTTACCGGCCCGTCCAGACAGGCGATTTCTCCCTTCAGAAATTCAGGATAGACCGTCACGTCCCTCAGCCGCTCGACCGGCAGCAGGCCGTATTCCACGCGCGGATTATCCATCTGCGCCGTCCATGTCCCCTCAGGAGGCATCACAGAATCCGCCATCCGCTCAATCAGATAGTAAAAGGAAATGCCATGCGCCAATCTTCCGTTCCATCGCCAGAAGCTCTCTTCACTCCACAGAAGGCGTCCGCACGCAACGCGCAGCCCCGTTTCCTCGAAAAGCTCCCGTTTCAGCGCATCCTCCAGCATCTCGCCAATCCTCACATGGCCGCCCGGCAGCGCGTATTCGCCGCCGCCGGCCTCGCGCTGCACGAGAACTCGCCCATGCTCGACAAGCACCGCCGCGACGCGCAGCTCACAGATGGAATCCGCCGATTTGAACAGCCAATCTCTGTCCACAGCCACCCTTCCTCTCAAAACAGCGCCCGCAGGCTGATGTAAATCGCCGGAATGAACATGGCCGGCAGCATATTACCGATGCGGATCCGCTCCTTCATAACGCCCAGCATATTAATGCCCAGCGCGAGGATGAGCAGGCTGCCCGTCGCGCTCATTTCCAGTATGGCCGTCTCGGAGAGAAAATTGCCCATCCCCATGGCCAGCAGCGCAATGCCGCCCTGATAGATCGTCAGCGGCACGATGGACAATATCACGCCCGGCCCCCATGAGGAAGCAAAGATCAGCGCCGACACGCCGTCGAGGATCGACTTGGCCAGCAGCGTGTCCGCCTTGTTCTGAAAGCCGGCCTCCAGTGAGCCGACGACGGCCATCGAGCCGACGCAGAACAGCAGCGTCGCGTTGATGAAGCCCTTCGAGAAGCCGTCGTCGTCCCGCGCCAGTTTTTTCTGCGCCCAAGCGCCCAGCGCGTCCAGGCGATCCTCAATGCGCAGCAGCTCGCCAATAACCGTGCCCAGCACGATCGAAATGATCACCAGCATGACGTTCTGCGTCTGAATCGCGCCCGAAATGCCGATCAGCATAACGCACAGCGCCAGCCCCATGTTGATCGAATCGCTGAACCGCTTCGGTATGCCGCCCTTCAATCGGCTGCCGATCAGTCCGCCCGCAATCACCGCAACGACATTCGCCCATACGCCCCACATTTTTCATCCATCCTTCCGTATTGCAAATCGTTTTCACTTTTCCAGCCTGAGCAGCCCCAGCCGCGCGCAGTGGAACAGGCTCTGCTGGATCAGGCCCGCGTCGTCGCCAAACATATCGTGCGCCGCGCGGCGAATCTCGGCCTTGCCCGCCGTTTCCGGCACGAACCATGTTTTCATCAGCCGCTCGACCCACACATCCACTGGAAACGCCATGCTCTGCCCCATGCCGAAGAGCTGCACGCAGTCCGCCACCTTATCGCCCACGCCGCTGAGCGTCAATAGCCGCTTATGTGCCTCCTCGTAGGGCAGCGCGGAGACAGAGCGCAAATCGAAGCCGTCCCGCACGCGCGCGGCTGTGTCAATGAGATAGGGCGCGCGATAGCCGCAGCCCAAGCCGCGCAGCGTTTCCTCATCGGCTGCGGCCAGCCGCTCGGGCGTTGGAAACGCGCCGTCCTCGCCCAGCGTTTCGAGCAGACGCAACACAATACCGCGGATGCGAGAAACATTGTTATTGGCCGATATGATGAACGCAATCAGCGCTTCCCATGCCGGCTGATTGAGCACGCGCAGTCCGGGCAGGCGCTTCATCGCGCGATAGGCCATGTCGTAATTCCGCACGCGCCCGGCCAGGCGGCTGTAATCGCGCGCCAGATCGAAATAGTGGATCCAGAACGGCTCGTCCCCCGCCGCGCAGCCCTCCAGCAGAAAACCGTCCCCGCAGGGAACGAGCCGTGCGCTCCGTCCAGCCGTTACGCCGCAGAACGCGCCGCCCTCCTCGCGCCAGTGGAACACCTGCGCGCTGTCGATCAGCGTGAGCCGCGCGTCGAAATCCACGCCGCGGAAACGCGCGCTGCTCTCATCAAGGCGTTCAATGTTCATGAAATCACCTTCCGCCTGACTATATCTCATGAATCATATGATAAAATACGCCCTCTCCGGCAGAGGTGGTCTGGCGAATCGGCTCGCCGACGATATGGAACTCCGCCTTTTCATAGCACCGGACGACGCGGGTATTCCATGTCCTGACCTCCAGATACAGCGGCTTTCCCGGAAACAGCGACCGAGAGTTTTCGCAGGCCGTTTTTGTCATGAGCTGACCATATCCGCGGCCGCAGCAGTCCGGATTTGCGCCGATGCCAAAGAAAACCCCCGTTTTCTCCTCATAGAGGTTGATGAATCCGATCAGAACCGTGCCGTCATAAAACGAGTAGAAGTTGTTCCTCGGATTGGCGAACCCAACGCCCCTTTTCTTCTGTTCTTCATAGGGCGCGCCGTTGTATATCGCATAGTCGCCGATATATCTCCATTCGGCAATGGCGTATTTTTCTTCTTCCGTGGTCTTGTGATATGTTATCATTTTTCCTCCCGAATACGTTCCATCTTACCCTCGGCGAGGAATTGGAAAAACCCGCCCGGATGTTACTCCGAGCGGGCCAATAATCACGATGGATTATTCCGCAGCAACCTCAGCCTTCGGATAGATGCTGACCTGCTTGCGCTTCTTGTCCTTGCGCTCAAACTTGACGATGCCGTCAATCTTGGCGTAAAGCGTGTCGTCATCGCCGATGCCCACGTTCAGGCCGGGGTGGATGACGGTGCCGCGCTGACGAACAAGAATATTGCCGGCCAGAACGAACTGACCGTCAGCGCGCTTGGTGCCCAGACGCTGCGCGGCAGAGTCACGGCCGTTGCGCGAGCTGCCCATACCTTTTTTATGAGCAAACAGCTGCAAATTCATGATAATCATGTGCACTACCTCCTATTCCTGCATTTTACCCGGACGCATCCGGGGTACTGTTCAGAGACGCTCTGAAGCCCCTGCTGCGCCACAGCCAGCACAAGACTGGCGTCGCGCCGCTGCTCTTCAGTCAAATCGTCCGGCAGATCGAGCCGGAGAAAGCCGATCTCGTCATTTTGACGAACAGGCGCGTCGATGCCCAGCACCGACACGACGCCGTTGGCCGCCGTGATGAGTATGGCCGATACCGCCGCGCAGACACTTGGTGTACGGCTGGCGATGACCCTGCTTCCTGCGCTCGTTCTTCTTGGACTTGTACTTGTAGACGACGACCTTGGCGCTCTTGACCTGGCCGAGGACTTCGCCCTCAACCTTCGCGCCCTCAACCACGGGCGTGCCGATCACCACACCGTCGTCCTTGCCCAGCATCAGAACTTCGAAGTTCACCGCGTCGCCTTCCTTGGCGTCGAGCTTCTCGACATAGATCACGTCGTCCTTCTGAACACGATACTGCTTACCACCGGTCTTAATGACTGCATACATCTGCGTTGCACCTCCTTACAAAGTCTCGCCGAATACAGGCACGTTCAATGAACGATTTTCCAGCCCGTTCCGTGCGGATCACCCTCATAGTATACGTCATATCGCCGAAAAAGTCAATCGGCGCACATACAATTAACAACAGTCCGCGAAACAGCGTGATATAATAAGTAAAACAGTCCAGGGAGGCGCGGCCTATGTCCATTCGGGAGATCACATTCGACCAGCTTCATCCCGTCGTGCGCTTTGCCGCCGCCGTCACGCCCGGCTCGCGCGCTCTGGTGCTGGCGGCCGATTGCAGGCTGTTCCGGCTATTGAGCGGCGAGGGAACGCTTCAGCTGACCGATCGCGTCCTGCCTCTCCGGGAAAACCGGCTGATCTATCTGCCCGTCGGCGTGCCCTATCGCTTCGCGGTGAACGCGTCGGCCCGCGTGTTTTCGGTCAATTTCGATCTGACGCACGAGCGTGCCGAGCGGCAGAACAGCATACCGCCGTTCCTCTATACGCCGGAGGGACAGGCGCGCCTGAGCGTCTATCGCGTCGCCGACTGCCCGCTCTTCGACGCGCCCGCCGTGCTGCCGGTCACCTCCGAAATGCAGAGCGCGCTGTGCGAGCTGGAGCAGGAATACCTCTTCCAGCGGCGCTATGCCGCGCAGAAGATGAGCGGCTGTATGCTCTCCCTGCTGGCCGCTCTGGCGCGTGGACAGGGAACGAGCGCGCCCGGCGAATATGTGCAGCCGGCCGATTCCGTGATCGCGTTCATCCAGACGCACTATGCCGAGCCGCTCACCAACCAGTCCATCGGCGCGGCGCTCGGCTATCATCCCAACTACATCAACCGGCTCACCGTGCTGCACACCGGCCAATCGCTGCACCGCTATCTCATGACGGTGCGCGTGCATCGCGCGCTCGATCTGATTCAATCGACGCGCCAGCCGCTCTCTCTGATCGCCCAGTCCTGCGGCTTCCAGAGCGGCGCGCATTTTTCGCGCTGCTTCAAGGCGGTCATGGGCGCCTCGCCCAGCGCGTTCCGCACGGATTCTTCAGGCGAAGCATAAAAGCGCCGGCTCAATCGCGCTCGATTGAACCGGCGAAAAGTCGTCACTTCTTATATTTCTTCAGCTCGGCGTTCGCCTTGTTCAGCCTGGCCGTCAGGTCGTTGATCTGCGCGGTCAGCTCTTCAATTCTGGCCTGCGCGTCGCCGGAATCGTCCTGTCCCTCGAGCGCCTTCAGCTCGTCAAGCGCCGCGTCGCGCTCGGCCATGACCTTTTCAAGCTCGCTGCGGGCGCCGTTGCGCACCTTTTCAAGCTCGGCGGTCAGCTCTTCGACCTGCGCCTTAAGCGCGTCGCTTTCCTCGTTATGCGCCGCCTTGAGCGCTTCGGCCTCTTCGAGCGCCGCATCGCGCGCGGTCTGCGTCTCGGTCAGCTCCGCCGCGCTCTTTTCAAGCTCGGCGCTCAGGCGCGCGATCTCGCTCTGCGCTTCTTCCTGCGCCTGCGCGGCCGCCGCCGTCTGCTCGTCCAGCGCCGTCTGCGCCTCGGTCAATTCCTCTCCCCGCGTCTCCAGCTGAGCCTGCGCGTCGGAAAGCTGGGCTTCAATCGCCGCCTTGTCGCTCTCCGCGCCGCTCAGCCGGTTGGTCTGAACAATGCCGATGACCACCGCGACAGCCAGGACCAGAACCAGAACCCACGTCAGCCAATTCTTCTTCACTCTCAACTCCTCCAATTCACGTTGGTTTTTATTGGCTTTAATGTGATTTTATCATATTCTTATGCCAAAATCAAGCGTTTTACGCCGCTTTTTATTGATTTTAGGGATGACATTTGCGGGAAAAGGGGTTACAATAGTATCAGAGTGTATCCATACGCATAAATTGTCCTATATTTCTTAAAAAGGGGGAGTTTTTTATGAGTCAGATTCCTACGCCGCACATTACGGCACGCGAGGGCGACTTTGCCCGCACCGTGCTGATGCCGGGCGATCCGCTGCGTTCCAAATTCATCGCCGAGCACTTCCTGACCGACGCCGTGCTGGTCAACAACGTTCGCGGCGTGCAGGGCTATACCGGCTATTATCAGGGCAAGCGCGTCTCTGTGATGGCCTCCGGCATGGGTATGCCCGCGATCGGCATCTATTCCTACGAGCTGTACAACTTCTACGGCGTTGAAAACATCATCCGCATCGGTTCGGCGGGCATGATTTCGCAATCGCTCAAGGTGCGCGACATCGTGGCCCAGATCAAGGAGCCCGTGCGCCGTCAGCCCCCGGCCGACGCCCTGAGCCCCGAGGCCCTGGCCGAACTGGCCGCGCCCTGGCGCATGGAAGGCTACGGCAAGCGCGGCCCCGGCGCCAAGCCCCGTCTGCTCAAGTCCGTGTATCTGGCCGAAGGCGCCCTGGCCGCCCGCAACCGCCTGCTCATGGAAAAGTACGCCGCCATGCAGGCCGAAGCCTGCGCCGAATGCTGGAACACCGACGACGCCGAACTCGTGGTGGTGGCCTTCGGCTCCATGGCCCGCATCGCCCGCAGCG
>SFOF01000018.1 GCA_004552515.1 Clostridiales bacterium | reverse complement strand
CTTTCGATCGTGAGTTTAACATTCCGGATGAATTTTTCCCATGCTACGCACATTTTCAACATGTTCCCTGAGGAAAATGTTTGGCGCGGGCGATACAGGAAACGACTGCACGCTAAGGCACAAAGCTTACAATGCTGTGCCATAGCCGTCCTCCAGCAAGTTGCCGCTAAAGGCGTTGCTGCGCTGCTGATTGGGGATCCTTCCGCCGTGGCAGCGCACGCAGAGCCTGCTTTGAATACGATCCACATCCATGCCGGAAACCATGTCGAACGAATAGCCCCAGCGCTCCAGTACGGTGATGTCGTAAAGGCGATTGCCCGCAAAGGAAACATACCAGTGCGGATGCACCGTGTTGTAAAAGAACCCGGAAGTCAGGTCCATGCTGAACACCTTCTTGAAGGTGTTTTCCGCAATGACGGTGTGCAGCTGAAGGCCGTAGAACTGGAAGGCGCCGCCGTTTTCAAAGTGATTTTTGAAAACGATGTTGTCCGCGTGGTTGTTGAAGATCAGCGCTTTGGTTGCGCCGTCTTTCGGCGGCACGGCGAAGGGCTGCTCCAGCGCGATCCGATCCGCATGATTCTCCGCGATGCGCCGCACCTGTCCGGCACCCCTTCCCGCCGTCAGCAGGAGCAGACAGCCGGTCAGCGCTCCGTCGGCAAAGCTCTTTTGCAGCCGGTAAGCGTCCTTCCGATTATCCACCCGCCAGATATGGGATTCGTCCCTGGGCGAATCGCAATACAGGCCGTAGCAGTCCGTGGTCATGATTTCGCGATTGTTGTCCATGCGCTCCGCAGCCGTATTATACGCGAAGAAGGAATGAGACAGCGCCAGATTGATGGCCAGATGATGATAGTCGTTATGCTCGATATAGGCGTTCGCGCATCCAAAGACCGCGCCGCCCTGACCGCTGAATTTGGAATGCCCGAGATATACATTTTCGCAGCGCGGGAACTGATGCGCGGTCATGTCGTCGGAGCAGAGCGCGATCGTGTCCAGGAAAATGTTCCGGCAATGATAAAAGCGGAACATCACTTCGCCGCTGGCGGATCTATAGTAGCTTGCCTCCTGCGCCACCTTCATTTTCAGCTGCGCATGGCTGTATTTGTCTCCCAGCGTGTCGGTAACGCTGGGGCTGCCGCAGAAGGGGATAAAGGTGGAGGTCAGCCGTTCGATCCGAATGTCGGCTGCGTCGTTGGCGCCGAACAGCGTGGAGACGCGCATGCCGCTGATATCCAGATCATGCACATAATTGCTGCCGCAGAGGTGAATGATCTGCGGCGGCAGTTGGTTTAGATCCCACAGATACGGCAGGAAGGTCAGGGACGTTTTCGTAACGCCGTCGCCTTTGATTTCCACGTTCTGCGGAATATCCAGCAGATAGGTGAACAGATAATTCCCATGCGGAAAATAGACCGTGCCGCCGCCGTTTTCCCGTGCCGCGCTCAGGGCGGCCAAAATGCCCGCGGTGTCGTTATGGAACGCGCCCACGCCTTTTGCGCCGTAATCCCGAACGGTGAAAACGCGGCGGGGGATTCCTTTCAGGAAGGAAGCGCGGATGCGGATCCCTCTGGGCGCGGCCCAGCAGCCGTCGTCGCCATAGCCGCTGTGCAGGGAAAGCTCATATTCGCCCTCCGGAATATCCTCCGGCAGACGAACGGAAAGGGCGTATGGCGCGTCCTGAGCTTCGGGCGACAGGACGGCGGTCTGCGCGGCGCTGCGGAGCCGCACCTCCGCGGGCAGCGGCGCGTCCGCCGGACAGAGCCGGTATCCCGCCAGACGAATCAGCCCGCCGGGAGAGACGGAATCTCCGTTATCGCCCAGCACGGTTTCCAGCTGCGGCAGATTCAGCCAGACGGACTGAAGCAGTTCGCCGGCCGCCCCGTACAGACTTGCCTGATAAATGCCCGCCCGCGCCGGCATACGCAGCTTTATGGAATCCTCCGTCGCCTGCAAAATTTCGGCGTCAATGGCCGGTTCGGTCTGGGCGGAGAGCGAGACGGCGAAAAAGGCGGGCGCCGCGGCGTTCGCGTTATAGGCGGGCTGCGCATGGCAGGCGGCGGCGTTCGTGCGCCGATTGACGACCCGCGCGAGGGTTACGCGCCGCGTTTCCGCGCCGACACGATCGCCGGAAAGGGAGAGGACATCGCCGGGCTGATGGAACGTGTTTCCTGTATAGAATACGAGCATATTTCAGCCCTCCTTACACTTCTGTGTTGTCCGCCTGCCTGACGGGCGGAAGCTCGATGCCGGTTTCATAGTTGTAACGGAAATCTGCGGGCGGGGGCTGATCCCACCCGCCGCCGATGGGATCCTCCAGCTCGGTCACGGTGATTTCGCCAATGCAGACCCTCGCTTCGCTGTCCGTGATCAGGCCGATGTTGCCGATGCCGCTGATCAGGGGATGCGTATCCTATGAAACGTTTCCTGTCTCTGGTTCTGGCCGCTGTTTTGGCGCTGTGCGCTCTGCCCGCGATGGCCGAAAGCGCCGCGCGGTTCTTCGTGCGCGTGGAGGGCGAGGGCAGGGTGGACGCGCTGCGCTTTTTCGGCTGTCAGGCGAAATATGAAGCGGCGGAATATCTGCTGCCCGTGGCGAATCATGCGGATTATTCCCGCAACCTGCGCATGATCACCGAGTCCGGCGTGATCGAGCCGGGCTACTTTACGCCGCCCTGCTATGTCTATCCCTTCCATATGGCGGGCTGCGGCGGCTGGCTGGGCGTGGGGCTGGCGGCGCGCGCGGGACAGTATAACTTCCATCAGTTCCTCTATCGGAACGAAAAGGATCGCTGCGGATTTGAAGCGCCGCTTTACGGCCAGACGACCGTAGACGGCGCATGGGAAAGCCAGAGCCTCCTGTTTGTGACCGGCGGGGATGCTTACGATGCGGTGCGCGCATATGCTCAATGGCATTATGACGCGGGCTGGTGCGTGAGAAAAGACCGTTCCCGAGAGCCGGACTGGTGGCGCAGGCCTCTCTTCTGCGGCTGGGGCGAGCAGGAAGCGCTGCGGCAGAAGTCCGGCGCGGCGCGCCCGTGCGATCATGCCACCCAGAAGGACTATACCTGGATGAGCGAAAAGCTGGATGAATACGGTCTGCGCCCCGGCTGCATCATCATTGACGACAAATGGCAGAAGGAATATGGCGGCGCGCTGCCCGATCCTGAAAAGTGGCCGGATCTGCGCACTTTTACGGACGCGGAGCACCGGAAGGGCCGCCGGGTGGCGCTGTGGTTCCGCTCATGGTATCCGGAGGGGCTGAGTCAGGAGGAATGTATCGAATATCTCTGCACCGCCTGCGGCGCCGATCCGACGAGCGAGAAATATCGCGCGCGTATGCGCGAAGCCATCCATACGCTGCTTTCGGACGAGGCGGGCTGCTATAACTGCGACGGCTTCAAGATCGATTTCGCCAACTGTATGCCGCTGGGCAAATATGTTTCCTGCCATGAACAGGGCGTGTACGGCGTGGAGCTGCTCAAGCGCTTCTTTACCATGATGCGCGATTTTGCCAAGGCCGTCAAGTCCGACGCGCTGATCAACTGCTCCTGCGCGCATCCCTATTTCGACGAGATCGTCGATCAGGCGCGTATTCACGACTATTGGGGGACGATGCGCAATGCCCCCGAGGGTATGGCGCATCGGGCGAAGCTGTGCGGGGCGGCGATGGAAAATGTGCTCATCGATACCGACGCAGGCGGCATAGGCAGCCGTCGGGATTTCCGCCGCTGGATGAAGACGTAGCCGGAGCTGGGGATCCCCGATCTGCATTACCTGACCGCCGCCGGAGATGTGCCCTTTGACGAAGCGGATATTGCGCTGATCCGCGATCTGTGGGAAAGATATGAGGCGGATCGACGCGGGGCTGGCGGAGCAAGAGGAGGAAAAGACCAATGATTGAAAAGCGCTATCAGGTCATCGTTGTGGGCGGCGGAATTTCCGGCGTGTGCGCCGCGTTGGCGGCCGCCCGGCACGGCGCGAAAACCGCGCTGATTCAGGATCGCCCCGTGCTGGGCGGCAACGCCAGCAGCGAGATCCGTATGCACATTTGCGGCGCGGATCGGGAAGGGCATCGCCCCAACGCTCGGGAGACGGGCATTGTAGAAGAAATTCTGCTGGAGAACCAGCTGCGCAATCCCCAGCATTCGTTCTCGATCTGCGATACGATTCTCTGGGAAAAGACGCACGGGCAGGAGAATCTGGATGTCTATTTGAACGCCCGCTTTCTGTCTGCCGAAGCGGATAACGGCGTAATCCGGCGAATTTATGTCCAGCAGATGACCACGGAAAAGGATTTTTTATTCACGGCGGATATTTTTATCGACGCGACAGGCGACGGTATGCTGGCCTTTCAGGCGGGGGCGCGTGTGATGCACGGCCGGGAGGGCAAGGCCGTCTTTGGCGAAAGTCTGGCTCCGGATGTATCGGATGATTACACCATGGGCAACAGCCTGATGTTTACCGCACGGGATATGGGACGCCCCGTTCCGTTTACAGCGCCGCCCTGGGCGTATCATTATACGGATGCGGATATTCCGGGCCATCAGGATCATCACAACGGCCCCGTCGCAGAGGCCACCTCCGGCTATTGGTGGCTGGAGCTGGGCGGCGATCAGCGGGACAGCCTGAAGGACGGCGAAGAAATCCGGGACGAGCTGCTCAAGACGCTGTACGGCGTTTGGGATCATCTCAAAAATCAGGATCAGGGCTGCGAAAATCTGGCGCTGGACTGGGTGGGCTTTTTGCCCGGAAAGCGGGAAAGCCGCCGGATCGCGGGCGATTATGTTCTGCGGCAGGACGATCTGACGGCGGGGCGCATTTTCGACGACGACGTCGCTTACGGCGGCTGGCATCTGGATCTGCATCCGGTGGGCGGCTTTGCGGCGTTCGGCAGCTTTGAAGAGCCCAGCGAAGAGGTTCGGCAGCTGAAGCAGTTAAAGCGCCTTTACGGGATCCCGTATCGCGCGCTGCTTCCGGCGGGCATGAGCAATCTGCGATGGCCGGCCGTGCGATCAGCGTCAGCCATATCGCCTTTGGCTCCACGCGGGTGATGGCCACCTGCGGCGTGGTGGGGCAGGCGGCGGGAACGGCGGCCGCTCTGGCGGCGTGCAATGGAAAAACGCCCAGGGAGGTAGACGCAGCGCAATTACAGGAAACGCTGATGCGGGACGATTGCTATCTGCCGGAAAAGCATCTGCCGGTTCAGGACGCGAAAGCGCGCTGCTCTTCCTGCGCGCCGGGCCATGCGCCGGAAAAAGCGCTGGACGGCTTCCTGCGTGCGGAAGAAAACGACGCCCATGCCTGGATGCCGGACGCAAGCGACCCCGCGCCGTGGCTGGAAATGCAGTTTGCGCAGCCGAAGGCAGTGAAGAAGGTCATTCTCCGCTTCGATTCAAACTGCTCCGCGCACTACGCGATTTCTATCAGCCATTGGTGGCACGAGCGTATTCCCAGCGGCGTGCCCAGGGAGCTGGTGAAGGATTATGCGCTGGCTTTCATGCGCGGCGGAGAATGTGTGCGTCGCGTCCGCGTTCAGGATAACCATCTGCGCTTCAGGGTGCTGGAATTGACGCAGAGCGTCGTCTGCGACGCCATTCGGCTGGAGATTTACGCGACCTATAGCGCGAAGCCGGAAAGGGTGTTCCAGATGGAGGCGTATGACCGGTAAGGCGCGATGCGCGTCATTGCCTATCGTCGTTGTCCAGTGTACGCTGATTATTCGTATGTGACCGGGATGCAGATCTCGGTCACAAACTTCTCCGTATCGTTGGTAACGCCGTAGTCAATGAGCGTGACCTCGCGGGAAAAGCCGGCGATCTGCATTTTGTGCTCGGCAATATAGGCGAGCAGCTTTTGATACTGCGCGGGCGCTTCTCTATGACTGCCTCGAAAGCGCAGCCGCACGCAGAGCGTTTCCGGAAGATCCAGCGTTTCGCCCGTGTAAATATCCTCCTGATCCAGGATCAGAAAAATGCCGTCATACTGCGCCGTTTCCGATTTTTGCAGGTGTTCCACGGAAATGCCCAGCCCGACCTTGCCGAGAAAGACGACGGCTTCCGCGTCGGACTGATCCAGCTTTCGGATCGGCGCTTCCATATCGGCGGAGCCGTCGATTTTCAGCGGATCGTCCACCCACACAATGCGGCAGGCCGGAAGCGGAATCAGCGAAACAACATCCAAAGGCGCGCTTTCAGCGCCCGTCAGCCAGTTCAGGCGGTGGTCGATCTTCTGCTCAATGCGCCTTAGCGCCTGCTGCTTTTTGAGCACTGCTTGCTTCTGCTGCCGGAGCTTTTCCTCAATGCGGTCAATGTCCCTGTTTTTTGAGGAAGTCCTCAATCTCGGGCAGCGGCATATCCAGCGCCCGCAGATAGCGGATCGTGTTCAGCGCCTCAAACTGTTCCGTTCCATAATAGCGGCAGCCGGAAAAGCCCTTTCCTTCTACCCGTTTGACTTCCCTTGCATTATAAACTTTGCAACGGTTGTAAAGTCAATGACAAAACGAAAATTTTACCGCAAAATTTTCAAGGACGGGCGGGATCGCGGGGAAAGGCGGGGCATAAAGAAAGCGCCGCCGCAGCGGGCAGCGCCTGTCGTGTTACAGGGGCGATCCTCATGCCGTCAGGCCGTCCGATGATTACGGGCAATTTTTCGATAGGCGATTTCCAGCATGCCGATATTCAGCGCCGCAAAAATCAGCAGGTAGGCGGGCATGATTCCAATCCCGACGGTTTGCTGAAGCTGGCCGAAGATCATGGGCATGAAGGTGCTGCCGATATAGGCGGAGGCCATCTGCATCCCGATCACCGCCGCGCTGTACTTCCTGCCGAAGTTGGAGGGGGCCATATGCTGAATGGCGGGATAGATCGGCCCCATGCCCGTGCCGATAACCACAAACCCGACCGCCGCCACGATATGCGTTTTCAGCGGCAGGAAAACCAGCAGAATACCGATCAGCTCCACGGCAATGCCGATGCGGATCAGCCATTTATCCCCCAGCTTATTGGAAATGAAGCCGGCAATCAGTCTGCCCAGCATCAGGCCGCCAAAGATCAGGGAGCCGAAGGACGCCACGGTTTCCGCGCTCAGGCCGGGCCTCGTTCCCGCAAAATAGCTGGGCGTCCAGAGGAAGCAGGTGGCTTCTCCGGCGCAGTACGCGAAAAATGCAAGCAGTGTCAGCGTTACTCCGGGAACCTTCAGCGTTTCCATGATTCCGGCGCTGTCGCTGCTTTCCTCTTCCGATTGGCTCTCGCTTTTCTTCCACAGCGGCAGCGACAGGATACATACCAGCAGAATCCCCAACTGAATATAGGCCGTCCAGCGGTATCCCGCGTTCCAGCGGGCGAGCTTCAGCGCCTGCGCCATGATGTAGGGGCTGATCACCGCGCCAACGCCATAAAAGCAGTGCAGGAAGTTCATTACGGAGGAAGCGTAGTGATTCGCCACATAATGGTTGACGGACGCGTCGATACAGCCCGCGCCCAGGCCATAGGGAACGGCGATCACGAACAGCATCCAATACCGGCTGGAAAATGAAAAGCCGATCAGCCCCAGCACCGTTAGCGCAATAGACGCGATGATGATCCATTTCGTCTGGAATTTCCGAATCATCCGGGGGCTGAGCAGAGCGGAGATTACCGTCATGCAGGAAATTGTCATGGACACAAATCCGGCATAGGACGAAGGAACGCCAAAATCCACCTGCATCGACGGCCAGCCGGAGCCAAGCAGGGAATCCGGAAGCCCCAGACTGATAAAAATGAGATAAATAACCGCCAGCAGCAAAGAACCCATTGCGCATCCTCCTCGCATCCATTTTTAAGAGTTGACATATGGGATTATATCGCTTATTATCATTCCTGTATAGGAGTTAATCTGCGAATAAGCCGCGCTTAATAGAAATATATCGTCATATTCGGAGGTGCGCTCATGGCGCTGACACGTTCGGTCGCTCGGGTGGATGAAACCGGTCGAGAGCTTCTGGCCTATGGTACGCCCGAGTATCCCATCGCCTTTTTCGACGACGATCTCTCAAGGGTGGCCGTGCCGCCCCATTGGCACGATGAATTTGAGATCGTCATTGTCACAAAGGGAATTGTTCATGCGCAGATCGCGGGAAGCCGCTTTGCCCTGACTGCCAGAGAAGGCTATTTTGTCAATACTGGAATTCTCCATTCGGAAGCCCTGAAGACGAAAACCGGCCGTCAGCGCGCGCTCATTTTCAGCCCCAGGATGATTTCCCAGGCGGAGGATATGATCTGGCAATTGTATGTCGCGCCTGTTCTCGGGTCTTCCCGCCTGCCCTATATCCGGCTGTCCGCTTCCGTGCCCTGGCAGAAGGAATTTCTGGCTCCGGCCGAAAGGGCGTGGCGCTGCGGCGCATACGACCGGGAAAACTATCCCATCGAGGTCAGGGATTGCCTGAGCAGGGCGCTTTCCCTGATCGGTGCCCATGCGGACGTTGCCGAGAGCGAGCTTCGCTACACGGGCAAATACCGGCGGGATGAGCTGCGCAGGAAACCGCCGTCAGGCATCCCTCAATCAGGCCGGCAATTCCGCGCAGACGCCTGTTGAAAAAAAGCGGAGAGAGCACACAGGGCGTAAGCTCTCTCCATTGCCTTCGGCGGCGAAGCGCCTGATTTGGCCTTACCGGGCTTACGGCTTTTCTCCTTTTGTCTCAGCCACCCTGCGACCGGCAGAAAGCGCCGGACGGCCCAGCAGCTCGGGAAAGTTTTTGACGCTCAACGCGGCCAGCTCGTGCAGCGTGTGGCCAAGGAAGGTTTTCGTGTCGGGATTCATCTGCGAAAGCGCGCGCACCGCCGCCGGCACGTTCTTCGGCCAGTCCGCCTTCCATTCGTCAACGGTCGATATATCGTTGGCGCTGAGTATGTCGAACAGCGCGTCCACAAAGCGCTCGCGGTCGGCCTCGCTCAGCTGCGCCAGCCAGGCGCTGATCGTGTGGTCAAGATAGAGCGCGTCGGAGGTGAGATGGCTGAACGGCACGAACGATCCGCCCTCCACCTGCCAGGAGAACGGATCGTGCTGCAAAAAGCTCACGCGGTTGCTCCTGACGATGCTGTAGCGCTCCTGGTGCTCGAGCAGCATCCCCACCACCGACGACTGCGGCAGCGTCTTTTCGATGCGGTCCGCAATGCGCCGGAACGCGTCGCTCTGAAGCACGCTCTCCAGAAAGCCCGGCCCGTCGTGCGAGTACACGCGCACAATGCGATCCTGCACCGCGCGGTCACATTCGGCCGCGGCATAGACCGCAAGATTTCCGCCCTTTGAATGGCCGCCCACCAGCAGCGCGCCGCGCAGGTGCTTCGCCGTGTCGCTCAGATAGCGCGCGGCGCTCTCCTGCGCGGGCACCGGCGATTTGAACGCCATGCTGAAGTCCTCTTTCCAGCCGATCAGCGAGGAATCCGTGCCCCGAAAGGCGACGTAGGCCAGATTGTCGGTCAGCTGGAAGCTCACCGCGGCGAACTGCTTCTCCTCCGCGCTGTCGAACGACTCAACATAATGAAGCGCGCGCATATCGCGGAAGCGGCGGCTGGCCGTCACCGCGGCGAAGAGCCGAAGCGTGCTCGGCGCGTCCCAGAAATCGCGGAACATTTCGTCGAACAGCTCGGAGCGATACAGCCGCGTCAGCGCCAGCGCTTCGCCCGCCGCTGCACCCTCGAACGCGCCGTTCAGATGAAAATACGAAAACCATGCGAGGATGAGACTGTCCACCGAGCTGAACGGTCGCTCGTCGAATGTGTCGAACGCCCGCTCGGCATAGCTCACGATATTACCGGCCATAACGGCTCCTTTCCGCGCGGAAACGCGCAGCATATCCGCAAATTTCGAAGTGTTTTTTCAAAAGTGTTCCGCGCGCAGCCCATCGCCGTTCGTTCTGGCGCGGCGGGTCAGCCCTTCGCGCCGTACTTGTAGACGCGCGCGTAAAGCTCGTCGCGCGTCCTTTCAAACTGAGCGCGATTGAGCGGCGCGCCGGTGCTCATGACGAATAACGGCAGCTTCTCCTGCCCCGCGCGCATCGGCGGCTGATAATATTCGTAATCGTTCAGGAAAAAGCCGTGCCGCTGATAAAAGCCGATGCGCCGCCGCGCGATGTCAGTCTCGGGCAGCTCCACTTCGAGCACGGCGGGCTGTTCGCTCTCAGCGATCACCGCGTCCAGAAAGCGCCCGCCCACGCCGCCGTTGCGCCGCGCCGGATCGACGGCCAGATGCTCGATGAACAGATGATCCGTCAGCGTCCACGCCGCGGCGAACGCGTCCAGCCCTTCTTCGCCGCGCAGGCCGTACAGACGGTAGGCGGGATCGTCGAAGAGAGCGCGCTGTCCCTCGCGCGTGCGGTATTCGTCCTCGGGAAAGCTCAGCGTCATCAGGCGAAACACGCTTTCAAAGTCGCGTGCGCCCAGTCTCTGGAGCATGGTTGATTCTCCTTTTTTTATATGTGATGTGTGCCGGGCGGATACGCCCGCGCTGATAAGCTCACGCGTGAAGGAACATGGCGCACTGCTTTCATGTCGCAGGCCGCATTGCGCGCCATACGGCCCGTGGCTGCCGATCGCTGGCGGCGATAACGCAAGGCGCGCGGCGTTTTTCCACCGTGTCGCTGTACGCGTTTGGCCGTGCGCGCTACAGGTTCGCTTGCTGGTAAGCGGAGGATCGCTGTGCGGCATCCTGAGCGTCCGTTAGGGGCGGCAGGTTCTTTCTATAGCGCGTAAACGCGCCGGTATGGGGACGCGCAAACGGGGGCAGCGGCTCCGCGCTCGACGACGGTGATATGCGCGGCTCGTTTTTGCGGATTGCGTCTGTTTGCAACGCGGCCTTATCGACCGGCGCGGCGCAGTCCCTTGGGCAGATGGTTCTTCAGCGTGCCGTTCGCGATTTTGCCCCAGCCCAGCGGCAGACCCCTGTGCGTAACCAGCGTCCAGCCGCGGCCCGGCGCGTCGAACGTCTCGCCCGCGAGATATCTGAGCGCGCCCTCATCGTCCAGATCGAGCGCGCCAGCCGCCTGTTCGGGGAAGAGCGCCATCGCCAGCGCGTGATCCGGCTCGACGTAGTTTTTGCCGGCGCGCACCAGCCGCAGCCCATCTCTCAGCACGCGCAGTCCGCTCAGATCGGGCATATCGCGCGGGACGAGCAGGAGCATATCCCCCCGCCGCACGATTTCGCTGCGCGCTTCCAGTCCGGGCGCGATGGCCATGAGCTGCTCGATCGCGCGCTGCGTGTCGCGGTCGGGCTTCGCGGGTTTGGCTGCTTTCGGCGCGGATCTTTGCGATGTTTCGTCCGCTCTGCGCAGGCGCGCCATGAACTGGCCGTCGCCGCGCGCCCTATGCGGCCAGACGTGCAGACCGCCGTTTTCCGAGCGCCCCAGGCCGGGCAGTTCGAAATCCTCAATGGAAAAATCGCTGTGCCGCTCGAGAAAGGCGCTCACATTGTCCTCGTTTTCGCGCCGGTCGAACGTGCAGGTGGAGTAAATCAGCCGTCCGCCCGGCTTGACCGTTTTCGCGGCCTCGTCGAGGATCTCGGCCTGACGCGACGCGCAGCCCGCGCACGAGCCGTCCAGCCACGCGTCGCGGCTGGCGATGTCGCGGCGGAACATTCCCTCGCCGGAGCAGGGCGCGTCCACCAGCACCGCGTCGAAAAAGGCGGGAAACGCGCGCGCGATCGCGCCGGGATAGGCGTTGATCACGGCGGCGTTCTTCACGCCCATGCGCTCGAGCGTCGATGAGAGGAGACTTGCGCGTCCGCTGTCCGGCTCGCAGGAGACAAGCAGCCCCTCGCCCCTGAGGGACGCCGCCAGCAGCGAGGATTTCCCGCCCGGCGCGGCGCACAGATCGAGCACATACTCGCCCGGCTGCGCGTTTAGCAGCACTGCGGGGGCCATGGCGCTGGCTTCCTGAATGTAGTACAGCGGCGTGTGGTGAAGCGGCGAAAGGCCAGGCCGCGTTCCTTCCTTTATGTAGCGCCCCGCGCCGCACCATGGGACGGTTCCGTCGGTAAAGGGCGCGGCGATTGCCTCCAGCGTACTGATTGCGCCGCGCAGCGTGTTCAGGCGCAGCGCGGCGGCATAGGGCTGATCGAGCGCGGCAAAGAGCGGCTCCGCCTCGTCGGGGAACTGCGCGCGCATATTGTCGATAAAGGCCTGAGGGAGCATGGCTTTCTCCTAATCCTCGGTCAGCCTGACCGGGTTGTCCAGCTTGCGGGAGCGGTATTCGATCTTCTCGAGGATCTTTTTCGCTTCCTTCTCGTCGGTCACGGGCGTGGGCTGATAGTTGTTGCTGCTCTCGTTGGCGACCGAGGTGATCTTGCAGGGGATGACGGTGAAGCTCGAGTCCTCAAGCTGACCGTCGGGACTGACGGTGAATGTCGTCTGATAGATGAACGTGTCCTTGTCGGTGGGGTTCTTCTTGCCGCCGAAGCAGAAATTGCCCAGACTGTAGACGATGTTCACGCCCTTGTAGCTTTCAATGCCCTGCACGACGTGCGGATGATGGCCGATCACGACGTTCGCGCCCAGATCGACGGCGATGTGTCCCCACTTTTCCTGATAGTCGGTGGGATATTCGGCCAGCTCGTTGCCCCAGTGTATCGATACGATCAGTATATCGCACTTTTCGCGCATATCGCTGATGGTCTGGCGCATTTCGTCCTCTTTGGTCGTCCAGTAGTTGATGCCGACGAAGCCCAGCTTTACGCCCTTCACCTCGGTGAGATAGGTGCGCCCATAGCCGCAGTAGCCCAGTCCGTTTTCGTCAAGCAGCTTTTCGGTTTCCTCAATGCCCCAGTCGCCGAAGTCGGTCATGTGGTTGTTGGCGATGTTGCACACCTCGACCGACGAGCCGGTGAGCATATTCACATATTCCGGCTTGCCGCGCATGATGAAGATCTTGTCGTCGCGCTTCAGGTAATCGGAGGAATCGGTCAGGACGACCTCCAGATTGACCAGCGTAATATCGTCGCCCTTGAAGATCGACTTGACGTTCTTAAAGCAGTAGTCGTAATCGATCCCGCCCGCGCCGTCGGAAACCATGTTGGCGAAGCGCTCCTCGGAGGAGCCGTTCATGTCGCCGCCGATGGTGCAGTCGCCCACGGCGGTCAGCGTGATGGAGACGCTGGTCGGCTCGGGCGTGGGGGTGGGCGCCGGCGACGGCGTGGCGGTCGGCTCGGCGGTGGGCGTGGCGGTGATTTCCGGCGCGGCGGTTGGCTCGCTCGTTCCCGTCGCGGCGGCGATCGGGTCGGATGTCGGGGCGCTTACCGGGACGGCGGGGCCGGACGTGGCGCGCCACAGCGCGACGCAGACGAGCAGTACGACGAGCAGCGCGGCGGTTTCGACGGCGGTCTTGATCGTGCGCCTGCGGCGCGCGCGCGCCCTCTGCGCCTTGAGAGCCTTCTTGGATTTCTTCTTCGGCATGGTATCCTCCCACAAAAAACAGGCGGGAAACGGCGGGGCGGGGATTTCCTCCCGCTGTTTCCTGCATTTTACGGATTTTCTCTCCCCATTATAGCGCAAAATCCAGAGATTTACAAGAAAAGGATTTACTTTCAGGTTGACTTTGAGTTATAATAAAAAAAGCTATAGGCAGATGGGCGCTCCTGTGCGGGCGCGGAAAGAAGAGTCTTTTTATGCAGACATACAGCGTGACGACGCTGACGGTTTCTCTGGACGCGATTGAGAAAAACTTCCGTATCGCGCGGTCGTACTGCGCGCCGGAGGTTCGGCAGATCGCCGTGGTGAAGGACGACGCGTACGGCCATAACGCCGTCGCCGTGTCGAAGCGCCTGCTGGGCACGGGGGCGTGGGGGCTGGCCGTGGCCTGCGCCGACGAGGGCATAGAGCTGCGGGAAGCGGGAATCGCCGCGCCCATACTCGTGCTGGGCGGCGCGATGAACGAGCGCATTGCCGGGGCCGAGGTCGCCTATGATCTGGCTCAGGCGGTGGGCGATGCGGAATCGCTCCAGCTCATGGCAAACGCCGCGCGCAGGGCCGGCAAACGCGCGCTGGGGCATATGAAGATCGATACGGGGATGTCCCGCATCGGCGCGCGCACGGACGCGGAAATCGACGCGCTGCTGGATAAGTGGCGGCGTTGTCCGGGCGTTGAAATGCAGGGGCTGTTCAGCCACCTGGCCAACGCGGACGGCGATCCCGAATTCACGGCGCGGCAGCGGGCGCGCTTTATTGCGGCCTGCGATCGGGCGGCGAAGGCGGGCTTTCAGCCGATCCGGCATCTTTCGGCCAGCACGGGCATCGCGCTGGGAAGCGATTATCACTTCGACGCGGTGCGGCAGGGCATTGTGCTCTACGGCGCGGCGGTGAACGGCCTGTTTCCAGGCATTGCGCCCGCGCAGACGCTGACGACGCGGCCCGTGCGCTTTGAGTGGATCGAGGCGGGCGAGCCGGTGGGCTACGGCTGCACATGGCGGGCGAAGCGGCGCACGCGCCTTATGACGCTGCCGGTGGGCTATGGCGACGGCTATCCGAGGGCGCTGGGCGGGAAGGCCGACGTGCTGATCGGAGGAAAGCGCGCGCCGCTGGTCGGACGCGTGTGCATGGATCAGATGATGGCCGATGTCACCGACATTCCCGAGGAAGAGCTGGGCGGCGACGCGGTGCTCCTGGGCGCGCGGGGCGATGAGCGCATCACGCCCGACGAGCTGGCGGCGCTGGCCGGAACGATTCCCTATGAAATCATGCTGGGCTTTGGCAATCGGTTTGTCAGAGAGGTGAAGTAAGGTATGACGAGAGAAGAAATCCGCGCCTGTGTAAAGAAAAGGCGCGAGGACGCGAGCAAGATCCAGGCGGCGGAGATGTCCGCGCGGATCTGCGAGCGCATCGTGGCGATGGCCGAATACCTGAAGGCGAAGCGGATACTGTGCTACGCGGCGCTGCCCGACGAGGTGCAGACCGGCGGGCTGCTGCGCGAGATATTGCGTTCGGGGCGGCAGCTGTATCTCCCCCGCACGCGCGGAAGCGATCTGGAGATTGCGCGCGTGACGGCGGGCATGAAGATGGAGCGCGGCGCGTACGGCGTGCCCGAGCCGGTGACCGACGAGCTGGCGCAGATTGGCGAGATGGATCTGGTGCTCGCGCCCGGCGTGGCGTTCGACCGCGAGGGCAATCGCCTGGGCTACGGCAAGGGCTATTTCGACCGGCTGCTGAAGGACTGCGCCTGCCCGAAGGTGGGATTGGCCTACGAGATGCAGATGGTGGATCATGTGCCCGAGCATCAGGGCGACGTGCCCATGGACAAGGTGGTTACGGAGACGGCAATATACGTTCGCGGCGCGGAAAAGGCCGATTGAGCCGCGCGCATTTGATGGGAGAGTGAGGGAAAACATGATGGTCGGTTTGAAGTATGCCTCCAAGACGTGGGGGCTGTATGCGGTGCTGGTGCTTTTGAGCGTGCTGTTCCTCTCGGGGCTGGGCGGCGGCGTGCTGGCCGTGCTGCTCAACGTGGCGCTGCTATTGGTGTTTCTGGTGCTGATGTTCAACGAGGCCGCCTATAACGGCGAGAAGGCCTGCACGCTGGCGGCGACGCTCGACAAGCAGGTCAAGGAGGGCCGTCCGATCGACGAGCAGCTCAAAAAGCAGGTGTTCAGTCGCAAGACCGGCGCGATCATGCTGGCGATCTGCCTTGCGCCCTTCCTGCTTGTGAGCACGGTCAATCTGATCGCCGCGCCCCGCGTGATGGACATGAACGCGCCCGCCGTGCCGGAGGAGGAAGAGCAGGAGGCGTTCTCCTATGATCCGGACGCGGTGCAGGAGGCCGCGCCGGTCTGTCGCCCCAATATCGTGGCGCGGCTGGTGTATATGCCCTTTGTGACGACTTATTCTTATGTCAATAACGGCACGCTGAACGGCCTGTTCATGCTCTATGCCTTCATCGCGCCGCTGACCGCCTTCTGCGGCTATATGCTGGGGCCGAAGCTCAGGCAGAAGAAGCTGCACGACATCGCGCTGGGCAAAAAGCGCAAGGCGCGCAACCTGAAGGTGAACAAGCAGCGCACGCCGCGCGGCCCGAAGGCGGAAGTGTAATGCGCATCATCGGAGGCGAGGCGCGCGGCCGGCGGCTGTTCGCGCCCGAGGGCGACGAGACGCGCCCCACGTCGGACAAGGTGCGCGAGGCGCTGTTCAACATCATCCGCGGCGACGTCTGGGGCGCGCATGTGCTCGATCTGTTCGCCGGTTCCGGCGCGCTGGGGCTTGAGGCGATCAGCCGGGGCGCGGAGAGCGCCGTGTTCTGCGACGTATCGAAAAAGGCGGTCGCGGCGGTGAAGCGCAACATCGAGCTGATGCGCTGTGCGGACAGAACGCGCGTCGTTCAGGGCGACTGGCGCAGCGCCGTGGCCGGGCGCTATTCGCTGGTGTTTATCGATCCGCCGTACCGGCTGACGGAGGTTTACGCCCAGGCGGCGGACGCGCTCATATCGGGCGGGCATCTGACCGGCGACGCGCTGATCGTCATGGAGCGCGCGGCGGACAAGCCGATCAAGGGGCTGGACGAGCGCTTTGAAATCATTGACGAGCGGAAGTACCGCGATACGGCGCTGACGTTCGTGCGGATTAAGCAGACTGAGAAGGGCGGCGGGGACGCATGAGTCACGCGCTGTTTGCAGGCAGCTTCGACCCGCCGACGGTGGGGCATATCGACCTCATCGAGCGGGCGAGCGGGCTTTTTGATCATGTGACGGTGGCCGTGATGATCAACGCGGCCAAGACGCCGATGTTTACGGCGAAGGAGCGCGCGGATATGCTTCAAATGTGCGTATCGCGCTTGAAAAACGTGACGGTGACCGCGGGCACGGGATTGACGCTCGATTTGGCGAGAGCTGTGGGCGCGGACGTGCTGCTGCGCGGCCTTCGCGGCGAGGGCGACGCGGGCATGGAGGCGGCGCTGGCGGCGGGCAACCGGCATGTCGGCGGGATCGACACGCTGGCGCTGTTCACCGCGCCGCAGTATGGATTTATCAGCTCGACGCTGGTGCGGGATGTGATTCGGCACGGCGGGCGGCTGGACGGCCTTGTGCCGGACGGCCTGATCGAGCGGCTGACGCAGCGAATGAAATAGAGATGTTTGCAATAGTTCGGAAGGAGCGATGACCCATGGCTGACAAGGACAACAGATATTATGAGGATGAACGCGAGGACGAGCGCGCGGGCCAGAGCTATGAGCCGGCGGACGAGCCGGTTTACGAGGACGAGGCGGCGCAGGGCGACGCGCCCGAGCAGCCGGACGAGCCGGAGCAGGAGGAGGCCTACGAGGACGCGCCGGAGGATCAGCATCAGAAGACGGAGCTGGAGCAGCTGCTGGACTTCCTGGCGGACGAGCTGAGCGCGGCCAAGCCGATCCCCTTCAACAACACCAGGCGCTCGGTGAACGCGAAGATGATCATGGACATTGTGGACGACATCCGCGCCTGCCTGCCGGACGAGGTGCGCCACGCCATGAACATCATGGCCGACTGCGATCAGATCATCGCCGACGCGAAATCGCGCGCGAACACGCGCTTACAGGCCGCCGACGCCCGTGCGGACGCGATTGTGGCCAGCGCGCAGAGCCAGGCGGAGGAGCTGGAGCGCAGCGCGAAGAAGCGCGCCGACGACATGATCGCCTCGGCAGAGGAGCGCGCGCGCCACATGATCGATCAATCGGAGATCGTGCGTCTGGCGCATGAGGAAGCCGACAAGATGTGCGAGGAAGCCCGCGCCGAGGCCAACGAGCAGCGCCTGAGCGCCAATCGCTATGCCGAGAACATACTGCGCGAGATGGAGCGCGACGTTCAGGCCACGCTCGACGCCGTGCGCCGCAGCATCGACAACGTCTCCAAGCAGGGCTGAGCCCTGCACCCACACCGCTTCGCGCACGCAACCCGACTCCGCGCCGCTTGGGGGCGGCTCGAGTCTGGACGTTTGAACGTGTAGGTATCATCTCAATACAGCCCGACCCGCCCGGCCATAGATTAGAGCCGGGCGGGTCTTTCCGTGTGCTCGGGTGACGGCGCCGCGAATACGCACCAGCATAACCCCGCCGCGTGAAACGCACTTTCTCACTCGGCCAGCCCCTGAGGAGAGTCCAGAGAGTCGAAGACTTTTTGGCGCAGGTTTGGGGCGCGCAGCCCCAACGTACTCCCGGCGGAAAGCATAACAAGGCCAATGTGCTTGCGCAAAAACGCACAAAGGCCGCGCCGCCGACCCCGTATCCCCGTCCTCCGCACCCCGGTAACCCGTCGAGATTGCCATAAAGAAACGCACAAACCCGAAGTGAACTCACAAAGGCAGATAACCGCACCGACACCGCGAAAACGCACGAAGGCGATCTCGACCCGGCAGAATAGGAACGGAGCATATCGCAAGCCGTCTCTTTTTTCCTGACAAAGGAAAAAAGACAGGCGTGAACCAAAGGCAAACGCGGCGATAGAACCGCGAGGGCAGATGTACTTCAAACGCAATGTCCCCGCCAGAACCGCAACGCCGGACGAAACCGAAGGCAAAACACACCCCGCCCTGCCCCGCTCAAAATCAGAGCCGCTCGGGCTGCCATACAAAAAACCACCGGACAAACAAGCCCGGTGGTTTTGCTGTGCGCTTTGCCGCTTACTTGGCCGCCTTGGTGAGCGTGAACGACATTTCGCCGCCCGCTTCCTCGGTGTAATATTCGGCGCTGGTGTCAAACTCGTAGCCTTCCGGCACGGAGATGACCTGAATGTGATAGGCGAAGGGCGCGGAGACAAACTCGACCACGCCGTTCTCGTCGGAGGTCATGGGCTGGCAGGAGGTGTCGTCGCAGATGTTGGCGATGACGCCCTCGACCGGATTGCC
>SFOF01000187.1 GCA_004552515.1 Clostridiales bacterium | reverse complement strand
AGCGAAATCGGCGAGTACATCACTCAGGAAGAGGACGTGCTCACCTACGCGCTGTTCCCGCAGGTCGCCACGAAGTTCTTCAAGGCCCGTCAGGCCAAGACCATCGGTCTGGACAATTCCGTCCGCGATGAGAAGAACAACGCCATGCCTGTCTGATTGACTTAAATAGAAATCATCCGCGTGATATTGCGTCGCGCGGATGATTTTTTGTGTGTTTTTTCACGCCCGAATTGAGCTTGACAGTCATGGGCGCGTCGGATACAATGAACGTATAAGCGCGCATTGCGAACCGAAGGACGCACAGGCTCTCGGCTTTAGGGCAAGCTGTGAATGTGAAATTGGGAAAGGAAGCGCATCTTTATGAGGGAAAAGTGGACAAAAGAGCAGGCGTGGGCGTGGTATAACCGCTATCCGTGGCTGCGCGGCTGCAACTTTATCGGCAGCGACTGCGCCAACCGACAGGATCAGTGGCAGCAGTACGATGCGGAAAACCACATGGCGACCGCCGACCGCGAGCTGGCGCTGGCCGAACGCACAGGCTTTAACACCATCCGCATCATCGTCGATTTCGACGTATGGCTCCAGGAGGAGCAGGGCTTCATGGACAATCTGGAGCGCTATCTGACGCTCGCCGCGAAAAACGGTCAGTATGTCATGCTGGTGCTCTGCGCCGAGGTGCAGCTGCCGCGCGGCGAGTACGTCGATTTCAAGCCAAAGCCGCTGGGCGAGCAGCATTACGCGCTGGGCTATCATCAGGGACGCGCGCCGCTCACCGCCGAGCAGACTGCCCTGCCGCCCTATCACCCGCTGGAATCGCCGCTGCTGCGCGACAAATACCTCAAAATGGTCACGGACATCGTGACGAAATACGCGCACGACGAGCGCATTATCATCTGGAATGTGTTCAACGAGCCGGGCATCATGCTGGGCGAGCGCGCCGTGCCCATGCTGGAGACGCTCTTTGAGACGGTGCGCGCCTGCGATCCGGATCAGCCGCTGACCGTCGACGTGTGGCGCGGCCTGAAGGACGGCGTGCCCGTTTCCGCCGAGGAACGCACGGCGCTCGAGCTGTCCGATGTGGTGAGCTTCCACACCTACAGGGACTTTGTCACCACCTGCGACATGATCGACCGGCTCAAGGAGCACGGCCGGCCGCTGCTGTGCACCGAATGGCTCAACCGCATCGGCGGCAACACGATTTTCGAGATGTATCCTCTGTTCTTCCTCGAGCGCGTCGCCTGCTGGTGCTGGGGCTTCGTCGTGGGCAAGACGCAGACCAATGAGCCGTGGACGGGGATGCTCGATCAGGCGCTCGAGGGCAAGCACGAGGATCTCGACTTTACAAAATGGCTGCACGACCTCTATCGCCCGAGCTTCTATCCCTACGATCCGAAGGAGCTGCGGCTCATCGCGCGCGTCAATGCCCTCGCCGACCGGCGGGATGCGGAGCGGCTGTCCAAATAGGCCGTTTTTCGCCTGCAAACTCACCTGCCAGAAAATCGCACGGCTATGCCTGACGAAAAAGGCGCGGACTATGCCGCATCACCCGCCGGGATTGCCCAGCGCGCATCGACAGGACGCTTTAGGAAGGATCCCAGCTTTCAAAAACAGCATACAACGACTGGCGACGCAGTTTTCCGCGCCGCCGGTCGTGGCTTATGTGTACGGTCAGCGCACCCCTCCAAGGGCAACACCGTCTATCGCCTTGATGAGAAACAGCTCCATGGGCTGCTCATAGCCCGGCGCATCGAGCAGCAGACCGCCTGCATCTCGATAGCCCAGCTTGCGATAGAAGTGCTGCGCCGTCTCGTCCACCTGCGTGGACGTCATGAGCAGGCCGTAGCCCCGCGCCTTCATGTCTGCCTCCCAGTGCCGCATGAGCGCGCCGCCATGTCCCCGTCCGCGGCAGCGTTCTTCGACATAGAGCAGCGTGCAGAAGGGCGTGTTGTCCCAGAACAGATTATAGCGCATGAGCGCCGCGGGTACGCCGTCCTCCAGCAGCACATAGCCGCGACCGTCGCGCACCTTGCGCTCAAATTCCCCCGCCGAGATATGCAGATCGAGCCGCCGCCAGAACGCCGCATCGCTCATCTGAACAGGCCTTATTTCTATCATGCTCTTCCCCTCCCCCGCGCCATTATAGCACGCGCCGCGCGCATAAAGCAAGCCGGACGACTCGTTTCGGAGCGTCCGGCCTGAAATCTCGCTTTAGCCCTGCATGAAGCGCGAAAGAAACTCACGCGTACGGGGGTGTTTGGGATGAGTGAACAGCTCGGCGGGCGGCGCGTCCTCGACGATCACGCCGCTGTCCATGAACACCACGCGATTGGACACATCGCGCGCGAAGGCCATTTCATGCGTCACCACCAGCATGGTCAGGCCGCTCTGCGCCAGGCTCTTCATCGTGCCCAGCACCTCGCCCACCATTTCCGGATCGAGCGCGGAGGTTGGCTCGTCGAAAAGCAGTACCTCGGGATCTATCGCCAGCGCCCGCGCGATGGCCACGCGCTGCTTCTGGCCGCCAGAAATCTGCGCGGGGCGCGCCTTCTGATAGGGCAGCATCCCGACGCGATCGAGATATTTGCGCGCGTTTTCCTCGCTCTCCTTCCGCGAGCGATGCAGCACCTTCATCTGCCCGATCACGCAATTTTCCAGCACCGTAAGATTGGCGAACAGATTGAACGACTGAAACACCATGCCCACCTTGGAGTGAAATTCGCCGGGCGCAATGACGCCGGACTGAATATCCTCGCCGCGATAGCGTATGACGCCGCTCGTGGGCGTTTCCAGCAGATTGATGCAGCGCAAAAGCGTCGATTTGCCCGAGCCGGACGAGCCGATGATGCAGGTCACCTCGCCCTTATTGGCGGTAAAGTTCACATCGCGCAGCACGAGATGATCGCCGAAGCGCTTTTCCAGATGACTGACCTCGATAATCGCCTCCGCCATGGTCACGCTTCCTCCTTTTCAACCGGCACATGAATCACAGAGCGGCTGTCCGACTGCGAACCGCAGATGGTGTACGAGCTGTCGCCGTCCATTTTGCGCTCGAGCAGGCGCAGCAGACGCGTAATGCTGAACGTCAGCACCAGATAAATCAGCGCCGTAATGAAGAACACCTCGAAATACTTATAATAGGTGCCCGCCGCCGACTTGGACATGAAGAACAGCTCCGACACGGAAATGACGTTCAGCACGCTGGAATCCTTGATATTGACGACAAACTCGTTGCCGATGGAGGGCATGATGTTGGGCACGGCCTGCGGCAGCACGATGGCGCTCATGGTCTGCCAGTGCGTCATGCCGATCGACCTGGCCGCCTCGACCTGGCCTTTGTCCACCGATATGATGCCGCCGCGAATGATCTCCGCCATATACGCGCCCGTGTTGACCGACACGATCAGCACCGCCGCGAGCATCTGCGGCATATCCAGCCCCAGATACTGCATCGCGCCGTAATAGATCACCATCGCCTGCACCATCATGGGCGTGCCGCGGAACACCTCGATATACACCGCCAGTATGCCCTTGAGCAGCTTAATCAGCGCCTTTTTGACCGCCGACGCCCTGGGCGCAGGCTCGATCGTGCGCGCAATGGCCACCAGCAGACCGATCAGGAAGCCCAGCACCGTGCCGCTGAGCGCGATCAGCAGCGTCACACCCGTGCCGCGCAGGAACATCCCGCCGTACTGATCAATCAGAAAGCCCACCCAGCCGAAAAACGTCGTTGGAAACTGCATCGTCAAGACTCCTCAAAAGCATTGTTCGTCATGCGCGGCGCAAAGCCTTCAAGCTCCGCGCCGCGCCGGTTTACGCATTACGCTGAATAAATGTGAATGATTATTCAGACAGCGGCTGATTGTCGACCGCCCACTGCATCAGCTCTTCGCGCTTTTCCTCGCTGATCGTGGCCAGAATCGCGTTGATCTGATCGCGCAGCGGGCTGCCCTTGGCGACGGCCACGGCGATGGCGGTGTCGTCGGTCGAGGTTTCAAAGCCCTCGCCCTCGGCGAACTGAACATACGTCAGCTCGGGATTGGAAGCGACGGCGGACACAGCGCCGGGCAGCTCGGACACGTAGCCGTCGATCGAGCCGGCCTTGAGCGCCACGATCATCGCCGGGAATGTCTCCATCGCGGTGACGACGGTCGCCTTGTCGGCCTGAGAGAGCACGGCGTAGTGGAATGTGTTCAGCTGGCCTGTGAGCTTGGCGCCCGCGAAGTCGTCCAGCGTCTTGGCATCCACATACGCGCTGTCGGCGCGCACGACGATGACCAGCTGGCTTTCATAATAGTTATCGGTAAAGTCGAGCGTCACCTTGCGCTCCTCGGTCGGGCTCATGCCGGCGATCACCGCGTCGAGCTTGCCGCTCATCACGCCCATGGGCAGGCCGTCCCACTCGGTCTTGACGATTTCCAGCTCCATGCCCAGTCCCTCGGCGATCAGCTTTGCAATCTGCACGTCGTAGCCATCGGCATACCCGCCGCCAGAGAGCGGCACGGCCGTATCGCTCGCCTCCGCCTGCGTCCAGTTGAACGGCGCGTAGTTGCACTCCATACCCACGCGCAGCGTGCCCTCGGCCATCGCCGAGGCGGAAAACACCATCATCAGTACCA
>SFOF01000186.1 GCA_004552515.1 Clostridiales bacterium | reverse complement strand
CCGTGGATACCGGCGCGGACGGCGAGCCGCTGCGCGGTGCGGACGATACCGGCGACGCGGGCGATAACGGCGATACCGGCGCTGAGGGCGACGGCGGGGTGCAGTAACCCCGATCTGTTAAGGCGCGCGGGGCGTTCAGGCTGCGTTGCACGCTGCAACTGGCGGTTGCAAAAACGATTTTGACCCGTGCTGGCCGGACGATGTGCCGGTATGTGTATAGAATTTTGATATTTATCAGGATGGAGGCGTATTCCCCATGGCGATCACCCGCGAAGAGGCGCTCAAGCTGCTCAACGCGCCCGAAAGACTGGAAAACCTGCGTAAACTGGCCGCCCAGGAGCCGAAGCCCGCGCAGGGCACCGACGTGAACAATCACATTCATACGATCTATTCCTTCTCGCCCTATTCGCCGACGGCGGCGGTGTGGTTCGCCTATCAGGCGGGACTGTGCACCTGCGGCCTGATGGACCACGATTCCATTTCCGGCGCGAAGGAATTCCTCGAGGCGGCCGACATCGTGCATATGGGCGCGACGATCGGCGTGGAGTGCCGCGTGAGCATGGCGGATTCACCGTTCGCGGGCAAGCGCATCAATAACCCTGATCAGCATTCCGTGGCCTATATGGCGCTGCACGGCGTGCCGCACAACAAGACCGCCGAGGTGGACGCGTTCTTCAAGCCCTATCGCGCGTATCGCAACGAGCGCAATCGCAGGATGGTCGCCGCGGTGAACGAGCTGATGAGCCGGTACGGCATCACGCTGGATCTCGAACGGGACGTGCTGCCGCTGTCCCAGCACGACGAGGGCGGTTCCGTGACCGAGCGCCATCTCTCGAGCGCGCTGGCCTATAAGATGCTCGAGAAGGTCGGTTCCGGCGAAAAGCTGGTGGACTTCATCAAGAACACCATGCAGCTGCCGTTGAGCGCGAAGATAGAGATGTATCTGCTGGACGAAAACAACCCGCACGCCATGTATGATCTGCTGGGATGGATCAAGTCCACGCTGATTTCGAAATTCTATATCGACGCGACCGAGGAATGCCCCGATGTGCGCGACGTGCTGGCGCTGTCCGAGCGCGTGGGCGCGATCTCCGCGTACGCCTACCTGGGCGACGTGGGCGATTCCGTGACCGGCGACAAGCGCGCGCAGAAGTTTGAGGACGATTATCTCGACGAGCTGGTGCCCTACCTGAAGGAGCTGGGCTTCCGCGCGATCACTTATATGCCCTCGCGCAACACGAAGGCTCAGCTGACCCGCGTGCGCGCGCTGTGCGAGCAGTACGGCCTGTTCCAGATCAGCGGCGAGGACATCAACTCCCCGCGCCAGTCGTTCGTGTGCGAGGCGCAGCGCGATCCGATGTTCTCCCATCTGCTGGACGCGACGTGGGCGCTCATCGCGCACGAATGGCGCGCGACCGAGGATCCCGCGAAGGGCCTGTTCTCGAAGGAGAGCGTCGAAAAGTGGCCGAAGCTCGAGGAACGCGTGAAGGTGTTCGCCGAGTTCGGACGCGCGATGTATCTGGATAAATAATTATAGCATTGAATACAGTGGCGGCGACAAAGATTTGCCGCCGCTTTTGAAAATGGAGGAAAAGACCGATGTCGAAGGGATATATGGCGGGCGATTACGCCATTTCGGCTACGCAAGCGACGTTTAGGTGCGATGATCAGGCGTATCAGCGCGTGTTCGACCGCTGCGAGGCGCTTGAAAAGGAGAATGTGCAGCAGTTTGGCGCGCGTCGCGTCGTTCAGGAGGGCGCGAAATATCATGGCGTGTGGCTCGAAACGCAGCCCATGGGCGGCGAGATGTACATAAAGCGCGACATGGAAGCGGGCTTCAACAACATACTCGTCTTTATGGAAAACCAGCGCCGCGACGGCCGCCTGCCCGGCATGATTCGCTACGACGCGCCGTGGAACGGCCTGAGCGCGCATTTCGACTGGATGCAGGGCGACTTTTTCACTGTGCCCGCGCTGCGCATGGCCTGGCACATCGACCGCGACCGCGGCTATCTCGAGCGGCTTTACGCGACGCTGCGCGATTTTGACGCCTATCTGTGGAGCTGCCGGGACAGCGACGGCGACGGCTGTCTCGAGGTCTGGTGCATGTGGGACACCGGCGACGACAACAATTCGCGCTATCTGGTGAACCGCGTCAGCGCAATCGAAAACGGCGCGTGGAACGGCGAAAACGCGCCCTGCGGCGTGGGTAAGCTGCCGTTCGAGTCGGCTGAGTTCATGGCCTACAACTATGCCCAGCGCAGCGCCCTCGCGCAGATTTCCGAATGGCTGGATAACGGCGAGGCGGAGATGTGGCGCGCGAAGGCCGAGCAGGTGCGCGCGCGGTTCATAGAGTATCTCTGGGACGACGAGCACGCCTTTGCGTTCGATCGCGACGGCGACAATGTGAAGATTGATTCGATCAGCCTTGAGAATGTCAAGTGTATGTATCAGGGCATTTTTACGCAGGAGATGGCCGATCGATTTATCCGTGAGCATCTGCTCAACCCAGATGAGTTCTGGACGGCCATGCCGCTGCCCAACATCGCCGTGAACGATCCACTGTTCTATCTGGACGACGCGCACACCAACCTCTCGAGCGAGAATTTGAAGCTGTTTAAGGAATATTCGCATGGCGACGTGGCCGACAACAGCTGGTCGGGGCCGGTTGAGGGACTGAGCTTGCAGCGTTCGCTCCTGGCGCTCATGCGCTACGGCCATCACGCGGAAACCGGCATGATCGGAAGAAAGTTTATAGACATGCTGGCGAAAACAGACCGCTATACACAGCAGTACAACCCCTTCACGGCGCAGGCGACTGCGGGCGGCGACGGCTATGGCCCGACGATCCTGGCGGCGCTCGAATACATGGCGTATCTCTACGGCGTGGGCTTTGAAGAGGATAAGGTTGTGTTCAGCGCGCTGGACGACGCGCGTAAAACCGAGTACACGCAGACGATTTACGGCCGAGCCTATGCGGTCAGGCGCGAAAATGGTCGCGCCGCAGTCTATGTGGACGGAAAAGAGGCGTTTTCGTTCACGCAGGGTGCGCGCGTTTACGCTTCGCGGGACGGCGTGCCGGAAAGGATCGTCGGCCTGAATGAAACGGCGATCGACATGGCGCTGACCGTGGGCGGCGAAACGCTGACGGCGCGGCTGCATCCCAACGAGGAAATGCGCGTGGACGGCGGCAGACTCATGAGCGTGAAGCGTATCGACTTTGCCGCGGAGTGAGGCGCGGGCTTTTGAAAAGCGTTCCATCGTGAATTGCAAAAGGGCACATCGTAATATGGTTTCAATGAAACAACTTTCGACAGGAGAGACATTCATGGAGATCAGACGGCTGTCTCCCGAGCTGTGCGACGATTATCTGCGCTTTTTCGACGAGACGCCGCACGACGACAATCGCGACGAGAGCAAGTGCTACTGCGTATGCTGGAGCGCCGCCGATTCGACCGGCTGCGACTTTTCCAGCGCGGAGAAGCGGCGCGCGCTGGCGGAGGAATACGTCATGCGCGGCGATATTCGCGGCTACCTCGCCTATGAGAACGGCCGCGCGATTGGCTGGTGCAACGCGGGAAACCGCGACGATTACTACGCCTGTCATGCCGGACGGATGTATCTGGAGCCGCTGCGCGCGCTGTATCCGCCGGACGAGCGCGTCAAATCGGTATATTGTTTCGTTGTTGCGCCCGAATGGCGCCGGCATGGCGTGGCGGCGGCGCTGCTCGAGCGCGTGTGCGAGGATGCGCGCGCGGAGGGCTTCGACGCGGTCGAGGCCTATCCGATCGCACAATTTGTGAGCGAACAGGCCGATTACATGGGGCCGGCGGCGCTGTATGAAGGACAGGGCTTTGCGGTTTGGCGCACGCTGGGCGATCGGCTGATCGTGCGCAAGGCGCTCAAATAGGATTTCAGAAGGGCACTCGCGAATGGCTGGACCGCTGTTCGCGAGTGTTTTTGTGTGCGACGGGGGAATTGAGAGCGCGATGAGGAACGATCTGCGGGAAGTGCGAGAGAGCGGGCTTGCGGGCGGCCCGCGGCTGTTTGAGAGGGTTTCCTGCGCGGAGGGGACGGTTTTGAGACGATATAGACCGCGCGGCGGGCATTGAAAGACCATGAAAATGATGCTGCGGATGGTTCGCGTGACGGGCTGGGCTGCCTCGAGATGGTTGAGGTCGTGCAGGCGGCGCGGCAAAGGATAGGAGCGTGCGGCGACAAGCGAGGGAAAAGCGCGTGAAATGGCTGCGGATGGTTTGCATGATGGACTGGGCGGCTTTGAGACGGATGAGGTCGTGCAGGCGGCGCGGTGATGAGTGGGAGAAAAGCGTAAAAAAATGCCCCCGCTCGCTGAAAAATGCGGGCGGGGGCGCGATGATTAGCCGTTGTTTTTGACGACGCGGTTCAGGCGTTCGGCGAGGTCGGGATTGGCGCTCGGGTTCGGGAAGAACGCAGACAGGCGCTTCATGTCACCCTGCCGCGCCAGCGCGTAGCACAGCGTCTCGTAGGGCTGCGGTGGGATCTCGGCGGCGTGCGGCGCGAGCGCGTCAAACGCGTCCTAGACGATGACCAGACGCACCAGCTCGTCCCACTGTTCGTCGCTGAGCGCGGGCAGCG
>SFOF01000185.1 GCA_004552515.1 Clostridiales bacterium | reverse complement strand
AGGTCAATTACAAGCTGCGCGACTGGGTGTTCAGCCGCCAGCGCTACTGGGGCGAGCCGATCCCGCTGGTCAAGTGCGACAAGTGCGGCTGGGTGCCCGTGCCCTTCGAGCAACTGCCCGTGACGCTGCCCGAGGTTGAGCACTACGAGCCGACCGACGACGGCGAATCGCCGCTGTCCACCATGACCGACTGGGTCAACACCACCTGCCCGCACTGCGGCGGCCCCGCCAGGCGCGAAACCGACACCATGCCGCAGTGGGCCGGCTCCAGCTGGTATTTCCTGCGCTATATCGATCCGCACAACGACGACGAGCTGGCCGCGATGGATCAGCTGCGCTACTGGCTGCCGGTCGACTGGTACAACGGCGGCATGGAGCACACCACGCTGCATTTGCTCTACAGTCGCTTCTGGCACCGCTTCCTGTACGACATCGGCGTCGTTCCCACGCCCGAACCCTACAAGAAGCGCACCAGCCACGGCATGATTCTGGGCGCGAACGGCGAAAAAATGTCCAAGTCCCGCGGCAACGTCATCAATCCCGACGACGTTGTGGACGAGCTGGGCGCGGACGCCTTCCGCCTGTACGAGATGTTCATGGGCGCGTTCGATCAGGCCATTCCGTGGTCGACCGAGGGCGCGCGCGGCTGCCGCCGCTTCCTCGACCGCGTGTGGCGGCTGATGGAAATCATGACCGACGATGAGGGCGTGAGCCAGGACATGGCCTACGATGTCAACGCCTGCATCAAGAAGGTGGGCGAGGACTACGAGCGCATGAAGTTCAACACCGCCATCGCCGCCATGATGAGCCTGGTCAACGCCTTCTACACCAAGGGTAGCATCACCCGCGGCGAAATGAAAATCCTCATCCAGCTGCTCAATCCGGTCGCGCCCCACATCACCGAGGAGATCAACCAGATGTGCGGCTTCGGCCCCGAGCTGGTGCGCACGCCCTGGCCGGAGTACGATCCCGCCGCGCTGGTCAAGAGCACCGTCGAAATTGCGCTGCAGATCTGCGGCAAGGTGCGCGCCCGCATCAACGTGCCGGCCGACCTGACCCGCGAGAACGCCGGCGATTACTTCATGGCCTGCGACGAGGTAAAAAAGCTCGTCGGCGACAAGCCGGTCAAGAAGCTGATCTTCGTGCCCGGCCGCCTGGTCAACATCGTGATCTGATCCATACAGCGCGGCGCGTGACAAACGACGCGCCGCGCCGGTCTATTCCATGTCATCCGGGCATAAAACGATCTATGGGGGTGAAGCGCCTTGTCAAACATTCAGGCGTTTATACTGGGGCTTGTGCAGGGCCTGGCGGAATTTCTGCCCATCAGCTCGTCCGGCCATCTGACGCTTCTTCAGATGTTTTTCGGCATCAACGAAGCGCCGCTCGCGCTGGATGTGCTGCTGCACTTCGGCACGCTCATCGCCGTGCTGATCGTCTATTGGAAGCGCATCGTCAACATGATCCTGCATCCGTTCAAATCGGAGCTGAAATGGCTGATCGTCGCCACCATTCCCGCCGTGATCGCGGCGCTCTTGCTGGGCGATCTCATCGACGCGGCGTTCAAGGGCGAATATCTGGGCTATTGCTTCCTGCTGACCAGCTTCGTGCTGCTGCTGGGCGAATCGATCAACCGCTTCCGCGCGAAAAAGCACAAGCACGTCGCCTGGTATGACGCGCTTATCATGGGCTGCGCGCAGGCCGTCGCCATCGCGCCCGGTCTGTCCCGCTCGGGCTGCACCATCGCGGCCGGCATGGCCAGCGGACTGAGCCGCAAGCGCGCCGCCGATTTCTCGTTCCTCATGTCCATTCCGGCGATCCTCGGCTCGGCCGTGCTGAGTCTCAAGGACGTCTACGACGCGGCGCAGACCGCCGGCACGTCCTTCGGCGCGGAGTTTTCGGCGCTGGTGACGCAGCTGGGCGGCGCGCTGCCGATCCTCATCGGCGTGGTCACCGCGGCCGTGTCGGGCTTCCTCGCCATCAAGCTGATGCTGGCGCTGGTCAAGCAGGCCGGTATGCGCGCCTTCGCCGTGTACACCTTCCTGCTGGGCGCGTTCCTGATCGCCCGCCAGGTGCTGCTGGGATAAGCGGCCGCTCGAAGAGCTGTTTCTGAGCCGACTCCATTCGCGCTCGGGAACAGCTCTTTTTTGCGCGTCACGGAAAACTGTGTAAGAGAAGGCAGCACAATGCGAACAGCATGCCGGAAATAACCGTTCTGGCCGCCGCCTGATTTTTCTTTTTTATATCTGCCCATGGCAGAGCCATGAAATGCGCCGGCGCTCCGGCTTGCTTTCCCTCAGATTTCCGCGATCAGCCACTCCATCCCATAGGCCGCGTTCGCTCAGGAACCATTGCGCGGGAGGAGCGACGCTCATGCCATATTTCATCCAAACGACAGTCGACAAAATACGCGATAATACAAATGAGCGATAGAAGATGTTGCAGATCGATGAAGAAGAAAAAGCAGCGAATACAGGGGCAGCGAGCGCTCTATAACACCCCAGTCATTCAAAGCATTGCGGGCAGGCATTGGCTGGTAACTATGTTTTAGATGGGGTTTAGCATCACAATCCATCGGCGCACGCTAAGGACCATGCGCGGCGCTGAAAGCCATGCGCGCAACAATGGACACGCGCACACGGAAAGCCTCGCGCACGAAAAGCCATGCACGCACGGAAAACCACGCGCACGAAAAGCCTCACACGGAAAGCCTCGCGCACGCTGAAAACCACGCACACGGAAAGCCCCAAGCACACGGAAAGCCTCATGCACACGGAAAGCCTCGCGCACACGGAAAGGCGAGCCACCCAAATGGGCGGCTCGCCTTATCTCATTGCTTATGGAAGATTGTTCAGATCAACTCAGCGCGCCTGGAAAGCGTCCAGCTGCGCCTGTGCGTCGGCGATCATTTCCTGCAGGCCGGCGCCGTTCATCTTGTCGAGGAACTCGTCGTACACGTCGTCGATCGGACGGGTGCCGCTGGCGAAGTCCTTGTAATACTCGTCCTTAATCGCAGAGATCTCGGCCAGATTGGACGTGAAAGCGCTGCTGTCCCAGGTGAAGCCGGGGATGGCGGACACGTTCGCAGAGGTCTTGATGATGTCATAGTACTGGTCATACTGATCCATGACCGGCGCCTTGGCCTTGCCGTCCACCTGATCCTGGCTCACAGCGATGGACGTCTCGAAATACGCGGGCTGAGAGAAGCCCCACGGGCTGTAGTTGCTGTCGCCGATCTCGGTGCGCAGCACGCCGCCGGCGCAGTCCTTGCTCTGCTCTTCGGTCACATAGTTCCAGTGATAGCCCTGCTTGCCGAAGCGCATGGTGTCGTTGAACAGCTGGTTGGTATGGCACAGGCCGATGTACTTGAGGGCAGCGGCCATGCGCGCTTCATCCTCTTCCAGCGTAACGGACAGAGCGTTCATGGAGCCCTGCACGCCGTCGGTGCTCAGGTTGGGGCCAAAGTAGCAGGTCATAGCGGTGTTGTAGCCGTTGGCGACAGAGTAGTCGTAGCCCGGCCACGCCTGAACGGAGGCAATGCGCGGCTTCTTGGTATCGATCGCGGTCTCACTGACCTGAGCCGCGTCGGGATTGACCAGACCCAGCTTATACCATTCGCCCATGGTGCGATAGCGCTCCATCAGAGCGGGATCCTCGAGCGCAAACACGACCTTGTTGGTGCCGAAGATGCAGCCGATCATCGCGGTGCGGTCGATGAAGTCGAAGGAGCTCTCCATTCCGGGAGGGTTGCCGCCCACGAGCACGGGATACTCGTTGTCGGCCATCGTGGCTTTCCAGGCCACCAGGAACTCGGTCAGATCGCCCCAGCCGTTGATTCTGTCGGGAATATCAAAGCCCAGCTCGGCGGCGATGTCAGCGGGATAGGTCAGGAAGTTCATCATCGCGTAGTCCTTCTTGACGGGGATGGCGTACAGGCCGCCGTTCGTCGAGTGGGCCAGCTCCCAGACGTCCTCGGTCATGCTGGCATACAGCTCGGGCGCCATTTCCTGCACCTTGCCGTCCAGATTGGCGAACAGCCCCTGAGAGACGGCCTGGTTGAAGTTGTTGTACCAGGAGCAGGTAAAGTAAATGTCGAACACTTCGCCCGACTGGATGGAGACGAGAACCTGATCGTTGGTGAAATACTGAATGTCGCATTCCACGCCGATCAGCTCGCGGCTCATCTTATTGAGCTCTTCCAGCACCATGGCGTTGTCGATGGGCGCAACGTCGCCTGTGCCCATCGCCCACGTCAGCTTGATGGGATCGCCTTCAGCCTGCGCGGGCGCGATGACGCCCATGGAAAGCACGAGAGCAAGCGCCAAAACGAGGGTCACGAGTTTCTTCATTTCCGGGTTCCTCCTTCAAGTTATTTATAATAGCGAATCGCTATCATAAGCAGATTCCGTCGTCATCCCTTCACCGCGCCTATGGTCAGGCCCGATATGAAGTACTTCTGGAAGAAGGGATACGAGCACGCGATGGGAACGACCGCGATCATGACCATGGCCATGCGCACGGTTTCGGCAGGCACCTTGCTGGCCTCGCCGGGCGCCATGAACTGGCTGTTTCGGCTGAGGAACTCAATCGAGCTTTCGAGCGATATGAGCACGTACTGCAGCGGGAAGAGATCGCCACGGCCGGCAGCGATATGGGCAGCACGATCTGCACGAATATGCGAATCTGGCGCGCGCCGTCGATCTTGGCGCTCTCAATGATGGCGTCCGGCACGCTGGTCTGGAAGAATGTGCGCATGATGATGATGTAGAAGCTGGAACAGCATATGGGCAGTATCAGCGCCCAGTAGGTGTTCTTCAGCCCCAGTATCTGCGCGTTGATCATATAGCTCGCGACCAGACCGCCCGAGAAGAGCATGGGGATGAATATGTACCATGTGAAGAACTTGCGCAGGCGGTAGTTGGGGCGCGAAAGCGCATAGCCCATCGTCGAGCAGAGAACGAGGCCCATGGCGGTGCCCACGACGGTCACGCCAATGGAGTTGAGGAACGCGCGCCCGATGTACTCAATCTGCCTGCCCAGATAGCGATAGCTCTCCAGACTCCAGGCATTGGGCCAGTAGCTGTAGCCCTTGCTCACGACCGAACTCTCGGCCGAGAACGAGACGATCAGCACCAGCAGCGCCGGCATAAAGCAGACCAGCGCCAGCAGTATGAATACCAGACTGAACAGCACGTTTGTGACCGGCTTGACGCGCATATAGCGAATTTCGCCGCCGGTTTCTTTTTTCTTTGCAGACATTGCGCTCATCTCTCCTTTTCGTCAGAACAGCCCCGACTCGGGGTCAATTTTCTTCACCACAATGTTGGCGACAATGATCGTCACACAGCCGCACACCGACTGCATGAGCGCCGCCGCGGAGGAGAGATTGATGTTGGGCCGTTCAAGCAGCGCCTTGTAGACGTACACGTCTATGGTCTGCGTGATCGATGTGAGTGAGCCCGAATTGCGCGTCGCCTGATAGAACAGGCCGAAGTCGCTGCGGAATATGTTGCCCACGGCCATTATGAACATGATCGATATGATCGGGCGCAGGCTGGGCAGCGTGATGTAGTGCGTCTGCTGCCACTTTGTCGCGCCGTCTATGATCGCGGCCTCGTACATCTCCTTGTCTATGCCGCTGATCGCCGCCAGATAGACCACCATGTTGTAGCCCATGCCCTTCCAGACATTGAGGAACACGAGGAACCATGTCCAGAAGCCCACGTCCTGATACCATTGATGCGGCGTCGTGGCCAGGCCGAGCTTGCGGGCGAGGTTGTTCACCAGGCCGGCGTCGGTCGCCATGAACGCATAGACGAAATAGCCTATGACAACCCATGAGAGAAAATGCGGCAGGAACATCATTGTCTGGCACAGCTTGGCCAGCTTTTTGGAATACAGCTGGCTGATCATGATGGCCAGCGTGACCGGAATCAACACGCCCAGAATAATGAATATG
>SFOF01000017.1 GCA_004552515.1 Clostridiales bacterium | reverse complement strand
CGCCCCGTTTCGGCTACCATAGGATACAAATGTAGAAATACGTCGTTTTCGGAGGGGGACCCGTTATGAAGCTGGGATTTGACAACGATAAATACCTTTCCCTTCAATCGGAGCAGATACTCAAGCGCATCCGCACGTTCGGCGGCAAGCTGTATCTGGAGTTCGGCGGCAAGCTGTTCGACGACCATCACGCCTCGCGCGTTCTGCCCGGCTTCAAGCCCGACAGCAAACTGCAAATGCTGCTCAAGCTCAAGGATCAGGCCGAGATCGTCATCGCCATCAACGCCAACGACATCGAGTCGAGCAAGGTGCGCGGCGATCTGGGCATCACCTACGATACCGACGTGCTGCGCCTGATCGACGCCTTCCGCGGCGTGGGCCTGTATGTGGGCAGCGTCGCCATCACGCACTATGAAGGGCAGGCCGCCGCCGACGCTTTCAAAAAGAAACTCGAGCTGCTGGGCGTGAAGGTGTTCCGGCTCTATCTCATCCCCGATTATCCCTCCAACGTCAAAAAGATCGTCAGCGACGAGGGCTACGGCCGCAACGAATATATCGAAACCGAGCGCTCGCTGGTCATCGTCACAGCGCCCGGCCCCGGCTCCGGCAAAATGGCCGTCTGCCTGTCGCAGCTCTATCACGAGCACAAGCGCGGCGTGGAGGCGGGCTACGCCAAGTTTGAAACCTTCCCCATCTGGAATCTGCCGCTCAATCATCCGGTCAATCTCGCCTACGAGGCCGCGACCGCCGATCTGAACGACGTGAACATGATCGATCCCTATCATCTCGAGGCCTACGGCGTAACCACGGTCAACTACAATCGCGACGTGGAGATCTTCCCCGTGCTGAACGCCATGTTCGAGCGCATACAGGGCGTTTCGCCCTACAAGTCCCCCACCGACATGGGCGTAAACATGGCGGGGTACTGCATCATGGACGACGAGGTGTGCCGCGAGGCCTCCCGACAGGAGATCATCCGCCGCTACTACAACACCATGTGCGCCTTAAAGCGCGGCGACGCGGAGCAGAGCGCCGTGAGCAAGATCGAGCTGCTCATGAGCAAGGCCGGCGTAACCAGCGAGGATCGTCCGGTCGTCGCCGCGGCGCTGGGCGTTGAGGAGCGCACCGGCGCGCCCGGCGCGGCCATTCAGCTGCCCGACGGCACGATCGTCACCGGCAAGACCTCGTCGCTTCTGGGCTGCACCGCCGGCATGCTCTTAAACGCCCTCAAGGCGCTGGGCGGCGTCAATCAGGAGCTTGACCTGCTCTCCAAGGTGGTCATAGAGCCGCTTCAGGATCTCAAGGTCAACTATCTGGGCAGCCGCAACCCGCGCCTGCACACCGACGAAATCCTGCAGGCGCTGAGCATCTGCGCCGCCACCAATCCGCTGGCCAAGCTGGCGCTCGAGCAGCTCAAGAAGCTGCGCGGCTGCGAAGCCCACTCCTCCGTCATACTCTCCCGCGTGGACGAACGCACGCTGCGCAAGCTGGGCATCAACCTCACCTGCGAGCCGAAGCACGAGGGGCAGAACCTCTATCACCGCTGACCCACCGCGCCCCCGGACGGTTCTCCGTTCAGGGGCGCTTTTTCACGCGCCGACAAAATCGGGCAGAGAATGTCGCGACAGGCCCGTCCGCCGTCCGCTATAATGAACCCAGACGGAAGGGAGGAAGGACGCATGGATCCGTTCACGGGACTGACGCGCGCGCTCGACTATATCGAGGCGCATCTGGCCGACGATATCGACTATAACGCCGCCGCCCGCGAGGCCGCCATGTCGCCGTATCAGTTCCAGCGCGTGTTCGGCGTGCTGTGCGGCTGTCCGCTGGGCGAATATGTCCGCAGGCGGCGGCTGACGCTTGCCGGCGCGGAGCTGGCCGCGGGGCGCCCGCGCGTGATCGACGTGTCGCTCAAATACGGCTACGACAATCCGGAGAGCTTTGCCCGCGCGTTCTCGCGCTTTCATGGCGTTTCGCCCTCGCAGGTTCAGTGCGGCGCTCCGCTGCGCGCCTTCTCCCGCGTGTCCGTCAGACTGATTATGGAAGGCGGTCAGATGATGAACTACAGCATTGAAGAAAGAGACGCGATGATCCTCACCGGCTACACGCGGCGCTTTTGGGGCGCGCCCGGCGGCGATCAGCGCGAGGATCAGGAGCGGGACTTCTACGTCCACACCCGCGCGGAGCAGTATCTGCTCAGGGGACTCAAGCAGATTCGCGGCGACGCGGCCGACTACAACGTCATATCGAACATCTCGGACGACGGCTACGACTTTTCCATCGCCGCGCGGCTGAATGACGACGTGCGCGCGCGCCTTTGCGACGACACGATATTAGGCGAGCGCGACGCGCGGCGCTTCCACGACATCGCGCTCAAACGCCAGCTCTACGCCGTGTTCCGCACCGAGCCGAGCGCATTTCCCACCGAGGCGCACATCCCGCTGCGCGCGCAGATCTTCAGCCAGTGGCTGCCCGCGTCCGGCTACGCGCTCGCCGACGCGCCCGAGGTGCAGATCATCCACTGGTATCAAAAGCCGCGCAAGAACGAGCGCTACATCGAAATTCTCATTCCCATCGAACGCCCGATCTGACGATTTGAAAGGAGTCTTTCGCCCATGGAAGAGATCGTTCGCCTCACCCCCGCCGATTACGAGCAGGCCGTCGATTTCCTCGATCTGGTTTTCAGTCAGGCCAAAAAGCCGCATCATTTCGAAAAAATGCTGCCGCGGCTGGCCCTGCCGGACGCCATGACGCATCACTTCGCCCTCAAGCGCGACGGCCGCATCCGCGCCATGCTGGGCGTTTATCCGCTCGAGACGACCATAGACGGCGAGCGCTTTCTCTTCTCGACCACGGGCAACGTCGCCACGCACTGGCGCGAGACGGGCAGGGGCTATATGTCGGCGCTGCTCGATCGCGCCATGACGGAGCTTCATGAGATCGGCGCGGACGCGTCGCGGCTGGGCGGGCACCGGCAGCGCTACAATCGCTACGGCTTCGAGATGGCCGGAACCGGCGTTTCGATGAGCCTGACCGCGCACAACGTTCAGGGCGTCCCCTTCGCGCCGCTCGATCTCCGGCCGGTCACGCGGAACGACGCGGAAACGCTCGCGCTGATCCGCAGCCTGCACGCGCGCTCCGCCATGGCCGTCGATCGCGGAAACGACGACAGTCTTTACCGCGTGCTGACCGCCTGGGAAGCGCAGCCCTTCGCGGCCTTCGACGAGAACAACCGCTTTTCGGGCTATCTCGTGTCCGCGCAGGGCGGCGGGAGTCTGGCCGAGCTGAAGGCCGAAACGCCTGAGCTGGCCGAGCGGATGCTGCTCTCGTGGATAAAGGCGTACCCCGAAAACGGCCTGTCCCTCACGCTGCCGCCGTGGGAAGCGGAGACGATCGCACGTCTGTCGCGGCATTGCCAGTCGCTCAGCCTGAATCCGGCCAGCCAGTTCAAGATCATCTCGTGGACACGTCTCATAAGCGCGCTGGGCCGCGTCAGGAGCCGCATGAAGCCCCTGATCGACGGCGAGTGCGTCGTCAATATTCCCGGCGAGACGCGCTTTATACTGCGCGTAAGGGGCGGCGCGCTCTCCTGCGAGGAAACGGCGCTGCCGGCCGATCTGACGCTCGATCACCTCACGGCCACGCGGCTCATATTCGGCCCGCTGCCGCCGGAAGCCGTGTTGCCGGGCCTGAGCGGAAAAGGCGGCGCGATGCTCTCCGCGCTGCTGCCGCTGCCCCTCTCCTGGAATGGACAGGATCGCGTGTGATTTTTGTGCGCCGCCTGCATTTTCATGTGCGGGCGGCGCTTTTTTATGTGAATTTTTCGTCATGGCGGCGATAAAAACAGACAGTTTTCCGCCGCCGAATCATCGTTTTCAGCTCAGATCAACCGGTTAGAGCGCTCAAATAGCCCAATGTAATCATTCGCAGCGCCGTATCGGACTGGATTCTTTACAGAAAAACTGGTATACTGATAGGGTATGAAGAGAAATGAAAGACCTTATCAGTGAGGTATCGCCATGTATAATGAGAACTACGCGAAGGCCTACAAGCTGGGCCGCCGCGAATATAACCAGCGGCGCAACCGCCGCGAAAACCCCTTCCTGCCGGTGCTGGACGAAGTGGTGCCGGGCGCTCTGGCATTGCCGGCGCGGTCGCTGCATCTGGTGAGCATCCCGCTCGAGCGCATCGTCGGCACGGCCACGCGCGGCCGCACAAGCGCCTTTGCCGCCAACTTCATGCCTCTGCTCGAGGAGGACAGCGAGTTTGCCAGCAAGTGGGAATCGCTCTACAATTCGGTCATCGATCAGGGCGTCAATTCGCCCATCAAGGCCTATGAATACATGAATCAGTTCTACGTCATCGAGGGCAACAAGCGCGTGAGCGTCATGAAGTTCCTCGACGCGGTGGCCATTGAGGGCGAGGTCATTCGCCTGATTCCCCCGGACGACGGCAGCGACGAGAGCAAGATCTACCGCGAATTTCTCGCCTTTTACGAGGACACCGAGGCCAACTACATCTGGTTCTCGCGCCCCGGCGGCTTTACGCGGCTATATGAGCTGACCGGCACGACGCCCGGAGAGCGCTGGCCCGGCAGTATGCGCAATGATTTCCATTCGGCGTATATGCGCTTTTCCAACTGCTATCACCGGCTGGGCGGCGGCAAGCTGCCCATCACCACGGGCGACGCGTTCCTCATCTATCTCGAAATCTACGGCTACGTCCACGCCTGCGAGGCCTTCGGCGACACGGCGCAGGAGAACGTGCGCAAGATCTGGGATGAATTCAAGGTGCGCGCGCAGAACGAGAGCGTCGTGCTGCTGATGGAGCCGACCGCCGCAGAGGAGGCCACCGGCTTCCTCGCCTCGCTGCGCACCCCCAAGCGCCTGAACGCCGCCTTCCTCTACAACCGCAGCCCCTCGGAATCGGGCTGGACATACTGGCATGAGATGGGCCGCTGCCATGTGGACGCCACGCTCGAGGGTCGCGTGACCACGACCTCCCGCGAATCCTCCGCCGAGGATGCGGAGCAGACCATCGACGAGCTGGTCAAGGACGGCGCAGACGTTGTGTTCACCACGTCGCCGGTCTTCCTGAACGCCGCCATCAAGGCCTCCGTGGCGCATCCCGGCGTGCGCTTCCTCAACTGCTCGCTGCTGGCCTCCTTCCATCATGTGCGCTCCTATTATCTGCGCATGTACGAGGCCAAGTTCATCATCGGCGCGATCGCGGGCGCGCTGGCCGAAACCAACCGCATCGGCTACATCGCCGATTATCCGATCTTCGGCACGCCCGCCAGCATCAACGCCTTCGCGCTGGGCGCGCGGCTGGTCAATCCCCGCGCGCAGGTTTTCCTCGAATGGTCAACGCTGCGCGATCACGACGTGCAGGAATCCTTCCGCCGCAACGGCGTGCGCATCATCTGCAACCGCGACATCAGCGCGCCCGGCAACGGCTCGCGCGAGTTCGGCCTTTATCGGCTGGACGACGACATGACGCCGGTCAATCTGGCCATGCCTGTTTGGAACTGGGGCAAGCTGTACGAGACGATCCTCAACAGCCTGCTCAGCGGCAGCTGGAAGAACGACGCGGACGACAACGGCTCTCAGGCGCTGGGCTACTGGCCCGGCTTCTCGACCGGCGCGATCGACGTGTTCTATTCCCAGCGCCTGAGCGCCGGCACGCAGCGGCTGGCCGATATGCTGCGCCGCATGATGCAGAGCGGCGAGTTCAATCCCTTCTCGGGCAAGATCGTCTCGCAGGACGGCGTTGTGCAGACCGACGGCGACGACGAGCTTTCCCCCGGCGAGATCATCACCATGGACTGGCTGTGCGACAACGTTCTGGGCACCATTCCCGATCTGGCGCAGCTCAAGCCCGAGGCGCATCCCATCGTGCGGCTTCAGGGCATCAACGACGGACGCCGTCCCGATCCCTCGACATTCGCCTGGACGCGGCCTGAGAAAGAGGAGACGACATGAAAATACTGGTTCTGGCCGACGAAGCCGATCCCAGGCTCTGGGAACACTTTGACAAACGCCGTCTGGAGGGCATCGATCTGATCATCTCCTGCGGCGATTTGCCCGCTTCCTATCTGTCCTTCCTGACCTGCTTTACACACGCGCCCATCCTCTATGTTCACGGCAATCACGATGTGAACTATGCGCAGAAGCCGCCGGAGGGCTGCATCTGCATCGAGGATAAGCTCTACGTCCATAACGGCGTGCGCATCGTCGGCCTGGGCGGCTGTATGCGCTACCGGCGCAATCAGCCCCACCAGTATACGGAATATGAAATGGCCTGCCGCGCCTGCCGGCTCACCGTGCCCATACTGCTGCACGGCGGCTTCGACATACTCGTCGCCCATGCGCCCGCCTATGGCATCGGCGACGGGCAGGATATCGCGCACCACGGCTTCAAGACATTCATCCGCATGATGGATCACCATCATCCGCGCTATTTCCTGCACGGACACGTCCATCAGAGCTACGTCCATGATTTCAGAGCCGAGCGCGTCTACCGCGACACCATCGTGGTCAACGCCTGCGGCAGCCACATCATTGAAATCCCCGACCGGCCGCACAAACGGCTGCTTCTGCGCAAAAAAGGATAAAAAAAACAATCCGCGAAGCGCTCTGCCTCGCGGATTGCTCTTTGTATATAACCGATGCGGCCAAGGCTTATCTGCCGGCCTGACGATCGTAATTGCGGTTGATGAAATAGACCACCAGATTGGCGGACACGACGATCAGATTGAAGAAATACACCACAAAGACGTACCACGCGACGGCCTTATGCAGGGCGAACACGGTGACGAACTTGGCGATGATGCCGGCCACATAGCCGCTGATGATCAGGATGATGAAGCCAAGGCTCATCGACTTGGCGGTTTTCGCCTTGATGTTGCGGCGCAGAGACAGCGGCCAGGAGCAGCCGAAGCAGAGCAGCATGATCGTCTCCAGAATACTTGCAAGCGTTTCCATGATAGTTCATTCCTCCCCATTTTGTTGGCCTGTACAGTATAGCATCATGTTCAATCCCTGTCAAATGAAGAATTGGCGCGCATTTTACACGTCCTCAAAGCCCAGATCCAGCCCGTCGTGCAGCGCAAGGCCGATATACTCGCGGTTTTCATGCCGGCCGTTATACCAGAGCAGCCAGCAGTCGTTTTCCTCGTCGGGCAGAGCGAAGGGCTTGTAGCAGGCGTCCGCGTCCCATTCGCCGGCCGCCGGCGAGACGATCGGGTTGCCCCGATAGCGCTGCCAGCCGGTCACGCCGTTTTTCGAGCGCGCCACGCCGATGCGCGCCGTGTCAATGTCCTCATAGCCGATATAGAACAGATAATACCAGCCGCCGCAGCGGATCACCTGACAGCCGCCCACGCGCTGCTGCTCCCAGGCGTTGTTCTTATCCGCGACGTAGATCGGATTGGCCGGCAGCTTTTTCCAGTTAAGGCCGTCGACGCTTTCGGCATAGCACAACACGTTCGGCTCATAGGTTTCGCCCGCCGAATACCACATTCGATAGACGCGCCGCTTTTCGTCCCACAGAACGAAGGGATTCATCACGCTCATGCCCTCGAACGGCCGCTCGCTGAAGAGCACAGGCTGATCGCTCGCGCGCCTGAAGCGATGGCCGTCGTCGCTCACGGCATAGCCGATCCAGCTGTAGCCGCGCGCCTGGCCGGTATACCACATATGCCAGCGCCCATCCCGATACAGCACGCAGTTGCGGTTCACGTCGTCCTCCCAGCCGCTCTCGGGCCGCGGAGCAAGGAGAATCTCCGGCGCGCCCCAGTGAACGCCGTCCGCGCTGCGGCACACGGCGATCGACTTCTTCGGCCGCCACGAAAAGTACATCTGATAATCGCCGCCCTGCCGCGCGACGAACACATCAAAGCAGGTGCCCATCTCCGGATCGCCCAGCACGGGATTGCCCGCGTATTTGCGCCACTGTCCCATGTCGCTTCATCCTCCTGATCTCGCCAGATTCTTCCTCTATCATAGCGGGCGCGGCGCGCGCTGTCAATCCCCTTTCCGGCGCATTTTTACACGCTCTTTCCTTGCCGCGCGTGTTTTGTTATGTTAGAATTGCCGAAGAGTGTTTTGAGGAGGGAGTTTCTCTTGTTCAAGCGCAACAACTACAATCACACCGTCTACGCCTGCTTTGCCGGCTATATCGTGCAGGCCATCGTCAACAACTTTGCGCCGCTGCTCTTTCTGACGTTTCAGTCCGAGCTGGGCGTATCGCTCGACCGCATCGCCATGCTCGTGTCGTTCAACTTTGGCGTGCAGCTGGTCATCGATCTGCTGGCCAGCCGCTATGTGGACAAATTCGGCTATCGCCCCTGCGTCTACGCGGCGCACATCCTCTCCGCCGCCGGTCTCATCTCTCTGGCTGTGCTGCCCGGCCTGATGGGCGATCCCTTCGCGGGGCTGCTCATCGCCGTGCTGATCTACGCCATGGGCGGCGGTCTGCTCGAGGTGCTCATCAGCCCGATCGTCGAGGCCTGCCCCGCCGATCACAAGGAGGCGCGCATGAGCCTGCTGCACTCCTTCTACTGCTGGGGGCATATGGGCGTCGTGCTGCTCTCGACCGCCTTCTTCGCCGTTTTCGGCGTGGCGCACTGGCGCGTCATGGCGGTGATCTGGGCGCTCGTGCCGCTCTTTAATCTGTTCTTCTTCATGGCCGTGCCCATTCCCTCGTTGGCCGACGAGCCTGTGGACGGCGTTCCCATGCGCCGTTTGATCGGCATGCGCCAGTTCTGGGTGCTGATGCTGCTCATGTTCTGCGCCGGCTCGTGCGAGCAGGGCGTCAGCCAGTGGGCGTCCGCGTTCGCCGAGCGCGGTCTGGGCGTGAGCAAGACCATAGGCGATCTCACCGGCCCGCTCTTCTTCGCCTTCACGATGGGCTCTGCCCGCGCGCTGTACGCAAAATTCAGCGAGAAGATCAGTCTCGACCGCTTCATGGTCTACAGCGCGCTGCTCTGCCTGATCAGCTATCTCATGGCCTCGCTGACCAATGCGCCCGCACTGGGGCTGCTGGGCTGCGGGCTGTGCGGCCTGTCGGTGGGCATACTCTGGCCGGGCACATTCTCCATCGCCGCCAGGTCGATCCGCGGCGGCGGCACGGCGCTGTTCGCTCTTCTGGCGCTGGCCGGCGATCTGGGCTGCGGCGGCGGCCCCGCGCTGGTGGGCTTCGTCTCGGACGCGGCGGGCGGCTCGCTCAAGACCGGCATACTCGCGGGCGTCGTCTTCCCGCTGCTGCTGCTGCTCGGCCTGTATCTGAACAGGCGGACTCAGCGCGCCAAAAACTGAGCGCATCTGGAATACATTGTGTCATTTGGATTATATTTGACGTATGCCTGAAAATTTCGCTTGCCTGTTTGGCTTCTTTCCTGTATAATAGGCTTACCTGCTATTTTGACACAGATTAGCCATACTCATAAACGCGAAAGAGAGGATTTTCCGGCATGACCATCAAAATCACTTCGGACAGCACCTGCGATTTGTCGAAGGAACTGGTCGCGAAGTATAACATCGGCATCATCCCGCTCTATGTGGTCAAGGACGGCGTTTCACTGAAGGACGGGCTTGAAATCACGCCCGAGGATATATTCGCCTTCACCGATTCCACCGGCAAGCTCTGCACCACGGCGGCAGTGAGCCAGTACGATTATACCGAAACCTTCAGGCCGCTTTCCGAGCAGTACGACGCGGTGATCCACATCACCATCAGCGCCGATTTCTCCAGCTGCTATCAGAACGCCTGCGCCGCCGCCGAGGAATTTCCCAACGTCTATGTCGTGGACTCGCGCAATCTGTCCACCGGACACGGCCACATCGTCATCGAGGCGGCTCAGCTGGCCGAACAGGGCCTTGCGCCTGAGGAAATCTGCGCGCGCCTGAACGACCTGACCGGCAGAGTGGAAGCCAGCTTCCTGCTCGACCGGCTGGATTACATGGTCAAGGGCGGCCGCTGCTCCTCCGCCGCCGCGCTGGGCGCGAATCTTTTGCGTCTCAAGCCGTGCATCGAGGTCATCGACGGCAAAATGCGCGTGGTCAAGAAATACCGCGGCCCCTACAACAAATGCATCCACGACTATGTGACCGAGCGGCTGACCAACCGCGACGATCTGCGCGGCGACCGCATTTTCATTACCCATGCCGCCGCCGAGCCGGATACCGTTGAGACGGCGCGCGCCGCCATCGCCGAATGTCACCCGTTCGACGAGGTCTATGAGACGCACGCCGGCTGCACCGTCACCTGTCACTGCGGCCCGCACACGCTGGGCGTGCTGTTCATCCGCAAGTAAAAAAACGCAAAAGCCGCCGGAAGATTTTTCTTTCCGGTGGCTTTTTTAATCGCATCTCCGCTAAACGGACGGATTGATCAGGCTCTATGGGGACATATTTCCCTTGGAGTTCCATCGACCGTGCGGCTCCCCCACGCGTCATGAGGGAGCCGCGCTTTTTTATTTCAGGAACAGGATCACGGGATTGAGCGTATAGGCCGGCGTACGAATCACGGCGCGGCCATTCTCCTCATCGAAGGCAACCGTTTCCCGCGCGCCGTCCTCGCTGAGCCGCTCGACCGTCTCAAACGGCGCCCTGGCCGTCAGCTCGATCTCCTCCAGCGGATCAAGCCCCAGATTGAAGAACGCGACCATCAGAGAACCGTCCGCACAGCGCGCCGCCTTCAGATAGACCTCCGCGTCGCCGGGATAATACACCGGCAGGCAGCCGGCCTCGTCAAGGAGCTTTATCAGCTGCTTCTTGCGCGATTCGGTCAGGAAGGAGAACGCCTCCATGTAGTTAAATTCCGTCTTGGGCGTGCCCGAGAACACGACGCTGCGGCCGCCCAGCGGATTGTCATAGACCGTTACGCCGGGGAAGAGCCGTTCGTGGACGCGGCCGTCGCGCAGATGATAGACCTCCGATTCGGCGCGCACGCGGTCGTTTTGGGGGATCAGCTCGCAGAGCTTCATCTGCGCGTTGGCGTCGTTGCCGTTCACAAAGAGCGTCTCATAGCTGGCCCGTTCGCCCGTCCAGGGCTTCACGTCCACGCCGGTCAGCGCGCCGAAGCCGCGCGCGTTCAGGCGCATCGCCGTATCAGACGCGAGGAAGATCGGCCCCCTGAACATCTCGCGGATCTCCTCGTCGGTAAACAGCTCGTCGATCGGGCCGTCCATGAACACCGCGCCGCCCGATTTGTGCGAGAAGTACATCGGCAGGCCAAGCCGCTCCAGCACGCACACCGGCCAGCCGTCGCTGTCGCCCACCGCCGGAGATGAGGGGAAGCCGTAGCCCGGCCTGCTCGAGAGCGGCACGCGGCAGCCCAGCCACTCGAGCGACGGATAGAGCGCGGCGAGCGCCTCGTAAAAGCCGCGGTTCTTCGCCAGCTTTTTGCGATAGGCCTTTCCGCTGTCCGGCTCAAAGGCGTGCAGGCGGGTGATCCAGTGCTTCGCGCCGCTCGTGCCCTCGAGGATCGATCCGGTCAGATGCGCATGGACGATCTGCGCGCTGGTGCTGTAGCGGTTCTGCGGGCAGGTGTCGCTCTCGTCGAGCAGCACGTCGACCTGACCCTCCAGCACAGCCGCCTCAGCCGCGGCATAGAGCATACGGGCGCTCAGCGTGCGCGCGCCGGGGGAGGTGTACATTCCGTTGTTCAGGCGCACGATGACCGGATTGCCCTCGCCGGCCAGTATCCGCGCGATCTCGCCGGCAAACTCCGCCGCCGTGCCGCAGGCGCAGAACGAGCCGGGCAGTTTGGGATTCACGCTGTCAATGCCCTCGCGCATGGCCCTGGCCGCGCCGATCAGCGAATCTCCCTGCGTCTCGATGAAGATTTTCGTATAGCGGCGATCCTCTTCACTCGTACCCTGCGTGTGGCGATACAGCTCCTCGCGCGTCATGCTCGTGCCCGCGCGGCGGTTGAACTCGGCCATGTGCAGCGGGCAGGCGCACCCATGGCCGGGGCGGCAGTGCATCAGGCGGAAATCGTCGTCCACCATGATGGTCGCGGGCCTGTGCGAGGCCAGCGTGCGCATCACCGAGCGGAAATGGCTGCGGAAGCCTTCGTCATAGGGGCAGACGATATTGCGCTCCACGCCGTCCGACAATCCGACATAGCGCTGAAAGCCGAACATCCTGTCCAGCGAATAGCCGTGGCCGATGCTGGCCTGCACCAGTATGCCGCACTGATCGCCGGTTTCGGCCAGCCGATCGCGGATTTTGTCGAACGTCTCGCAGTAAATGCCCGCCTTGTCGATGGGCGGATCGTCCTCGGGCACCAGCGTCATCATCATGAGCGCGCAGGTGGCCACGCCGCTTCTGTACTGCTCGCGAATATCGCGGCAGGTTTCCTCAACGTGCTCCGCATCCAGCGGCATAATCGAATACAGATACATAGACAGATTCCTCCGTTTCGCCCGCCGTCCTTCACGCGCCGCGGCGGGACGCCCGCGCTCATTATAGCATCCCCCGCGCGCCTTGTCGAGCTTTTTTTACACTTGCCGGCCGCGCCGCGCAATGCTATAATGGAGCTGCCCATCAACAATATGGAGGACGAGATCATGTACAAAATCGCCGTTCCCATCACCAATCGCTATCCCAACCGCGAAATGGACGAGGCCGCCACGCTGGCCGAGCTGAAAAAGGCGGGGGCGCAGCGCGTCTGGCTGTGCGCCTGCCGCGGCATTGAAGCCGAGGCCGTGCTGGCCGACGACCTCCGCCTGCTCAGACAGCACCGCCTGTTCTTCGAAGCCAACGGCCTTGAGGTCGGCGCGTGGATCAGCTCGCTCGGCCACGGCGGCCCGCTGACCCAGGACGACGCCGGCACGCCGCTGAACGGCAAGGCCTATCAGAAAATCGTCGGCCTGACCGGCGAAACCGGCTGCGACGGGCTCTGCCCCTCCGACGAAACGTTCGCGCGCGACTATGCGGACTGGATCGGCCGCATCGCGCAGACCGGCATAAAGCTCATCATGATCGACGACGACTACCGGCTCTCCACCCGCCCCTGCGGCAACGGCTGCTGCTGCGATCTGCACATGGCCGAGTACCGCCGCCGCGTGGGCGAGAACATTGAGCGCAAAGACATGTTCCCGCTGATCATGCGCGGCAGGGCCAACAAATACCGCGACGCGTGGCTCGACATGGGCCGCGACGCGCTTCTCGGCTTGGCGAGAAAGATCCGCGCGCGCGTGGATGAGGTCGATCCCACCGTCCGCGTGGGCGTGTGCGCCGTCATGGGCACATGGGACATGGACGGCGTGACCGCGCTTGAGATCACCAAAACGCTCGCCGGAAGCACCCGCCCCTTCCTGCGCACGATCGGCGCGCCCTACTGGGCGGCAATGACGATGAGCCAGCGGCTGGAGGTCATCATCGGCTACACGCGTATGCAGCGTTACTGGTGCGAGCAGGAAAACGTCGAGCTGTTCACCGAGGGCGACGCCTATCCGCGCCCGCGCTACCGCACCCCCGCCGCCTATCTGGAGATGTACGACATGGCGCTGCGGGCCGACGGCGGCTTTGACGGCATCCTCAAATACATGATGGATTACACCGCCTCCCCCCGCTATGAACGCGGCTACATCGACCGCATGGCGCGCAACAAACCGGCCTACGACTGGATTGAAGCGCACCTGAGCGGCGGCACAGCCGAGGGCGCAGACATAATCTGCCGCCACGACCGGCTGAGGAACGCCGATCTGCCCGAGGGCCTGACGCAGGGCGAGATCAACGATCTGTTCTTCTATTCCATGGCCGAATCGCTGGCCGCCGAAACCGGCCTGCCCTTCACGTTCGGCACGCGAAACGCGCACATCGTCTGCGGCGAGGATGCGCGCACGCTGGACATGGCACTGCTGGACGACGGCATGGCGCTGGACGCGACGGCGGCGCGGCTGCTCTCCGAGCGCGGCGTGGACGTGGGCCTGCGCGCGATGGACGCGGCTGAAAAGCGCGGCGGCGTCGAGCACTATATCGCCGAGGACGAATACAATTCCGACGTATCGGCCAAGCGCTTCTATCCCGTCACGCTGGACGAAAAGGCCGAGGTGCTCTCGACGCTGGGCGATTCTCCCGCCGCCTATCGCTATGAGAACGCCCATGGGCAGCGCTTTATTGTCTACTGCTTCGATTTCACCACGCCCTATCCGGAGAACGCGCTCGTGCGCTCCTATTGCCGCCAGCGCCAGCTGATCGACGGCCTGGAGTGGGCGGGACGCCGAAAGCTGCCCGCCGTCTGCCCTGGACAGCCCGATCTGTACATGACCTGCAAGCGCACGGGGGACGGCCTGGCCGTCGGGCTGTGGAATCTGTCCGCGGACGTGATTTCGGACGCGCGCATCCGCCTGGACGGCGCTTATACCACCCTTGAGGCCTTCAACGCGGCAGGCGCGATCGAGGGGGACGGCGTTCTCCTTTCGAGCGACATCATGCCCTTCTCGTTCGTGGGCTTCACGGTGCGCAATACAAAAAATTAACTTGTCACAAGGCCGATATGGTGCTATACTAATCGAGTGCTGTGAAACAGCTTGTGCCATAGACAGCAGGTGCTTAACGCTTAAAGACATGATAGATGTCGCCAGCCGAGGCGTAATGGTTGTGACATCCGATGATTTGTCGCCCTTGCGTCGTGTGCGCAAGGGCGTTTCATATGCCGTCATTCTCTGGACGGATATGGAGGTGTTTTACAATGTCCAAAAATTTTGAAGTCAAGCAGGCTGCCGTCGCCGATATCAAGGCGAAGTTCGAGCAGGCCAAGTCCGTCGTGATGATCGACTATCGCGGCATGACCGTGGCCGAGGTGACCGAGCTGCGCAACCAGTTCCGCAAGAACGGCTGTGAATACGCCGTCCTGAAGAACACGCTGGTGAAGCTGGCCGCCAAGGAAGCCGGTCTGGAGGGCTTTGATCCCTACCTGAACGGCCCCACCGCCGTGGCTTTCGGCATGGCTGACGCCGTCGCCCCCGCCAAGGTGTGCAAGGAGTTCATCGAAAAGGCCAAGAAAGGCTCCATCAAGTGCGGCATGGTTGACGGCCAGCTGCTGGATGTCAAGGGCGTCGAGGCTCTGGCCAGCATCCCGTCTCGCGAGGTTCTCCTGGCGAAGATCATGGGCAGCATGATGAGCGCTGTGTCCAAGTTCGTGTACGTCGTCGAGGCTCTGCGCAAGAAGCAGGCCGGCGAAGAGGCCTAAGCCGCATCGCCTGACGCACACATTATTCCAAGGCAATTACTACATTATATTGGAGGGTATATCATGAATCGCGAAGAGATCATTTCCGCTATTGAGTCTATGACGATCCTTGAGCTGGCCGATCTGGTCAAGGCCATGGAAGAGAAGTTCGGCGTGTCCGCCGCCGCCCCTGTTGCCGCCGCCGGCGCCGCTGCGCCCGCCGCTGCTGCTGAGGAAGAGAAGACCGAGTTCGACGTCGTGCTGAAGGACGTTGGCTCCGAGAAGATCAAGGTCATCAAGGTCGTCCGCGAGATCACCGGCCTGGGCCTGAAGGAAGCCAAGGACGCCGTCGAAGGCGCCCCCAAGACCCTGAAGGAAGCCGTCTCCAAGGAAGACGCCGAGAAGATCAAGGCCAAGCTGGCCGAAGTCGGCGCGACCGTCGAGATCAAGTAATTTTTCGCTGCTCAGGCAGCATGAAAGCCCCGTCCGTTCGGATGGGGCTTTTTCATACGCCTTTCAAAACGCGGCCGGCCGCCAGAACAGCCCCTCAGACTGCGCCAGCGCCGCAAGGAGCGCCCGCATCCGCTCATTCGGATTGTAGACCGCAAGATTCAGGCTGTCGCCGTCCAGCACAAGCAGCGCGTTTTCATCGGGAAAGAGGCAATTCAGCGTGCCGGTGCGCTTTTTCGCAATTTTTGCGATGATACAGTCGATCAGCGCCGGATCAGGGCGCTCCATCCAGCCGCCTTCATCGACAGCCATATGATAATAGCACATCAGCTTCAGTATAATACCGGCGAATCTTTCCGCCAGCGCGCCGTGCCGCCCGCTTTCCAGCCAATAGCGCTCCACGGCGAAGTATTGCCCCGGCGCATCCTCCGAAACGGTCTGGGGCAGAAAATCGACGATATGACAGGGCGCTTCCAGCAGCGCTTCGGCCTGCCGGTCATACTCCTTCACGTCATTCCACCTCAGTTCTGCTCAAAGATATGCTCGCCGGTGATCATCGGATAGCGTATCAGCGCGCTGCCGTCCAGATTCTCGCGGCGCATATCCACCGCCGTAATCTGATGGTTGCCATAGGTCGTGTAGTAGTAAACGCCGCGCGTCGCGTTGCAGCAGGAGGTGTAAATCGTGATCTCGTACTTTCCGTCCGACACCTCACAGCAGCCGCGCTGCTGATCGACCGCGCCCAGTATGTGGAAGAACTGGCCCACGCTCTCCGCTTCCGTTTCGCCCGAGACGGAATTCATCCTGACGAACGCCGCGCGCGCAAAGCGGGACATCGAGCTGAGATCGCCCGGCAGTCCCAGCGCGCCCATACCGCGGCTGTACGTCTCAAGCGACAGCCGCTCGGAAAAGCGATTCTCCGGCTGCTTCGGCGACAGGCCGATATAGTTGTTGAGCGCAAAGAGCTGCTGCTCAAAGGGCGGATTGTTGGTCAGCACGCCCACGGGATTGTCATAGATCCTCAGCCCGTCCTTCATCGACTCCACGACGATCGCTTCCTGCGCGTCGGCAATGATCCAGTGCAGCTGCGCCGCCGCAAAGCGCTCGCTGAAACGCGTGCCGACCAGATTCATCCGTGAGAGCAGCGCCCGCGCCTCCCGAACGCTCGCGCACTGGCACAGAACCCACGGAATGAACTCGAACTGCGCTACGTTGTCCCTGCCATCCGCACACTCCGCGTAAACCGCGTTGCCGACGAAATTCAGCCCGGCCATGCCCAGCCCCTTCTCGTTGGCCGCATCATAATAGAGCGGATAGCCGTCCGCGACGTGCGCCATGCCAATCATGGCATAGTGCGCGTCTCTGCGCCCCTCATGCCGGAATTCCAGCGGATAGGCGCGCGGCATGACCGCCACCTCCTCGCCATAGGAAAATTCATAGTCCAACGTCCGGCCGATATAGAAATCCTTCGTCTTATAAGTCGCCGCCGTACACATCGCTGCGCACCCCTCTTTCTCCATTTTCCCAAAGCATACCACAAACGCCGCCGCTCGGCAAGCCGTTTAACACGGATACCACCAAAATGCCCCGTTGCAGGCGCATTGTCCATAGTTTTCACACCGACGGCGCAATTCATGCGGATTTGCAAGCGCCAAACCGCGCGCTATCCTCACAGCGGCGCTTAAACATTGACATGGCTTTCCCCCAATGCTATAATAACGCCTGAAGTTCGCTTCAAAATGAACTTTTCAACCTGGAAAACGCCGAAGCTCTCCTCTCGAAATATTGCAAGAAGGATGAACGCGCGATGAAAATAGAACTGATCACTCCGGCCAGGGGCGCACGCGTATCGCTGCTCACGGCCATGCAGCGGTCTTTCATCGATCAGGCCGGACAGTCCGAAAGCGCCGGCGCGCAGCCGATCGACTTTCTCAACCTGAACCGCTCGGAGGGAGAGGATTGCTCGCTGGGCACGGGCGTTGTGCTTGCGTGGCGGGGAACGTCCGGGCGCTGCCGCGTTGTGCTGCGCTGCCGGGCCGAGACGTGGACATTCGACGGGGATGCGCAGACGCTGACAGTCCGCAATCTGCGCGCCGGAGAACGATATGACTGGTCGGTCTGCTCGGACGGCCAGGAGGCAGACAGCTGGTTTGAAACGGAAAACACCCTGCCCCGCTTCATCCATTTGGACGGCGATACGAATGTGCGCGATTTGGGCGGCTGGCCGACCGCCACGGGCCGCGTCCGTCAGGGACTGATCTATCGCGGCTCCGAATTTGACCGGCATATGCAGCTGTCGCCCCGCGGGCTGGACGAGCTGCTCCACCGGCTGCGGGTCAGAACCGATCTGGATCTGCGCGAGGAAACGCAGACGCCGGGGCTGGACACGCCGGCGGTGCAATGGGTGCATCAGCCTCTCAGCGCCTATGCCAACCTGTCTCAGCCCGACCAGCTGCGGGCCTATGGCGCGGTTTTCCGCACGCTGCTGCGGGAAGAACTCTATCCGATTTATGTGCATTGCTGGGGCGGCGCGGATCGCACCGGCTGCCTGTGCTATCTTCTTCAGGCGCTGCTGGGCGTGCGGGAGGAGCATCTGCTGCTGGATTATGAGATCACCTCCCTCTCCGTCTGGGGCAAACGCAGCCGGACGTCAGAGCCATTCGAGCAGTTCATGGCGGTACTGGACGCCTATGCGCCCCGAAGCGACGCGCCCCAGCGCCGCGCGGAACGCTTTTGGCAGGCGGCGGGAATCACGCCTGAGGAAATGAACGCTTTCCGTCGGCTCATGCTGGAGGACGCATGAGCACGCATCCCGTTCAAAACACGAAATGAGAAAGCCCTGTGCGAATGGCGCGCTGGGCTTCAGTTCCTGGAATGTGTCCGAAAGGACATGAGGACACATTCGAGCGGATTTTTTATAGAAACGCGGCGCATGGATTCCCTGAATACAAGCGTCCCGGTTTCCAAAAGCACTCAATCCCGAAGGATTTCAAACTGATTTCAGGCCGAAGGGCCGCGCTGAGCGGGCAGTTTGCCCAGCCCCTAAGGACAGATTGCCTGTGAAACTGTCCCTCACACGCTCCGCTTTGCAAGCTCACTCCCCCAGGGATTCGTTCAAGTTTCTTGCTCGCCTTGCATATTGTCAATATTTTGCTATTTTCCTGTGGGCCGCGTCCAACATGCAATTCCATGCCGTTTTCCATAACCTCCAGTTGAACCGGGGACTTTATGCTGTCCATTTGGCTGCCATACAACAACCATCTGTCACCGAAACCGCCGGTTTTTCATAGGCAGGCAAAGCCCCAGACTCCCAGCAGCGCCCTCTCAGGCGCATGGCACGATCCGCCTGTCGTGCAGAATTGTCACCTGCCGCCCTTAGAAGGGTTGTCGCCTTGCCCACTGGATCTACATAATACGCTCGATTCCGATGCCTGTACT